>JBBIHL010000051.1:0-11215 GCA_037447075.1 Candidatus Eiseniibacteriota bacterium
CCGCGGGGAGACCGACGTGGGGGCCGCGGTGCTGCTGCTGCAATCCTACCTGGATCGCGCCCGCCGCCCGCCCGTGGGGGAGACCGACCGGTGACGCGCAGCCGCCCCTTCCGCCCGCGGCGCTGGGCGCTGCTGCTGCTCATCGTGGCGGCCGGCGCCGTGCTCTACGACCTGTTCCTGCCGGCCGGGCCGTTCCCCGGGCGCGAGGAGCGCACCCTGCTCGTGCGCCGCGGCCAGACCCTCCACCAGGTGGCGGGCGAGATGAAGCAGCTGGGGCTGCTGCGCGGCACCACGTCGTTCCTGGTGCTGGCGCGCCTGCTGGGGGTGGACCGCACCATCAAGGCCGGCCAGTACAGCTTCCGCCTGGGCACGCCGGTGCCGGCGCTGCTGCACGCCTTCGTGCGCGGCATGAGCGGGCAGAGCCTGGTCACCATCCCCGAGGGGCTGACGCTGCAGGAGACCGCTCTCCTGCTCGCCAACCACCTCGGCATCTCCTGGGCCACCTTCGACTCGCTGGCCCGCGACACCCACTTCGTGCACGGCCTGGGGGTGACGGCTCCCACCCTGGAGGGCTACCTGTTCCCGGACAGCTACGAGTTCCTGCCCGGGACCGAGGCCGAGGTCGCCCTGCGCGACATGGTGGCGCACGGCAAGCGGCTGCTGCTCCAGGAGACCGCGAGCATCGACTCGCTGCCCATGGACATGACGCTCCACGAGGTGCTCACCCTGGCCTCGATCGTGGAGGCGGAGGCCGGCACCGACGACGAGCGCCCGCGCATTGCCGCGGTCTACCTCAACCGGCTGCGCAAGGGGCAGCGCCTGCAGGCCGACCCCACGGTGGGCTACGGCATCGGGCTGGGCCCGCGCTCCCGGCTCACCTTGCGCGACCTGCAGAAGCAATCGCCCTACAACACCTACCTCTACGCCGGCCTGCCCCCCACCCCCATCTGCAACCCGGGCCGCGCCTCGATCCGCGCGGTCCTCAACCCCACGGCCGGCAGCCGCGAGTACTACTTCGTGGCGCGGGGCGACGGCCGCCACTACTTCTCCAACAGCTATCGGGAGCACCTCCGGGCCATCCGGCGCGCGCGCTCGGCGCCCGACAGCGTGGCGGCCGACACGGTGGCGCGGCGCGTGACGGGGTAGGGGACGGGCGGCTGGCGCCGGCGAGCTTCCCTTGCCGCCCAAGCCCCTCGCCGGCGAGTCGGAGGCCCAGCGGGAGCCAGGGACGGCGGAGCGGGCCGACGCCTCAGTGAGCCGAGGCAGGATGGGAGGCGAGCGGCCGGCGAGGGGCTTGAGCGGCAAGGGAGAAGACCGACCGTGGCCCCCATCGCCCGCCGTTCGCCGCCTGTGTTACGCTCGCGCGCCGTGAACGACCCCGTGCTCGTGCAGATCACGTCCCCCGCGCCCGCCGACGGGCTGGCCTGGCCCCAGCGCCTGGAGCGCCTGCGGGCCTGGCTGCGTCCCCTGCGGGGCGTCGTCGTGGCCTACTCGGGCGGGGTGGACTCGAGCCTGCTGCTCAAGGTGGCGGTGGAGGAGCTGGGGGAGCGCGCGCTGGGGGTGATCGGGCGCTCCGACTCCTACGCCGAGCGCGAGCTGCGCCTGGCGCTGGAGCAGGCGCGCGGGTTCGGGGCCCAGGTGGAGGTGGTGACCACGGGTGAGCTCACCGATCCCAGCTTTCGCAGCAACCCGGCCGACCGCTGCTACTTCTGCAAGCGCGAGCTCTATCGGCGGCTCCAGGAGGTGGCCCGGCGCCGCGGCGCCGCGGCGGTGGTGGACGGCACCATCGCCGACGACCTGCGCGACCACCGCCCCGGGCGGCGCGCGGCGGCCGAGCGCGCGGTGAGGAGCCCGCTCGCGGAGCTGGGCTTCACCAAGGCCGAGGTGCGGGCGGCGGCGGCCTCGCTGGGGCTGCGCTCCTGGCGGAAGCCCGCCTCGCCCTGCCTGGCCTCGCGCATCCCCTACGGCACCGAGATCACGGCCGAGATCCTCCGGCGCGTGGAGCGGGCGGAGGACCTGCTGCTCGAGCTGGGTTTCGAGGTGCTGCGCGTGCGCCACCACGGGGAGGTGGCGCGCATCGAGGTGCCGCCCCAGGACCTCGCCCGGCTGCTCCAGCCGGAGCTGCGCCGCCGGGTGCTGGCGCGGCTCAAGGCCCTGGGCTACCGTTTCGTCACCGTGGACCTGGAGGGGTTCCGCTCGGGAAGCCTCAATCCGGAGGGCCCCCCGGGCTGAGCCGGCGCGGCCGCGCCGCGGCCGCGAGAAAAAAGGCGGAACCTCCGCCGGGCGCGCCCGGGTAGTAAGCGGTGCGCCCCTGTGGAGGCGGCGGCACAAGACGCGATCTCCGGAGAGATCGGGATTGCCAGCCGGAGCCTCGAGGCACCGCCTTTCAATGCCGGCTCTCCGGACGACCCAGGTCCCGGAGGTCCGGCATTTCGTCTTGGCCCGCCACGCAAGCACGGAGCAGGCATGAGCGACCGCAAACCCACCTACGGCAAGAAGCGCGACGCCCGGAAGCCGGCGCCCCCGCACGACCTGGGTTTCTCCTGGGGCCGGCTCAACTGGGCGCTGTTCTGGGCCGGGGTGGCCGCCATCGCGCTGGGGTTCGCGACCCTGGCGCGCGGCTCGGTGACGCTCGCCCCCGTGCTCTTGGTGGTGGGTTTCTGCGTTCTGGTACCGGCGGCGGTGCTGGCGCGCGCCAAGACGCAGCCTTCGGGCGAATAGCTCAGCTGGCCAGAGCACTTGCCTTACACGCAAGGGGTCACAGGTTCGAGTCCTGTTTCGCCCACACCGGGGGCGGCCCGCAGCCAGCGGGCAAGCGGTTGAGTCCCGGTCACCTAGGGCCCCCGGCTCGGGGTCGGGGGGCCGGGGGAGGGTGAGTTCGGCTGTCACAGCAAGCGTTGCCCGCGGGCACTTTCTGGTTGACACGGCATGTCTTGGACTCGTAAAATGGTGCGCGTGTCTGGAAGGTCTTGCAATCGCGCCAGATAAGCTCGCCGTGGCATTCGGGCCAACGACTTGAGAGAGGTTTGAAAGGAGGTGGCGCGCAGCCCTCAAGTTGCCATCGCAGCAGCTGAGCCTTGCTCTTAACGACCGGGGAGACTCATCTTTAGGAGGTGCAACGATGACTGGTTTGCTTCGCAAGGCGTTGCTGGTTGCGGCAGTCGCTGCAGTCGTGGCCGCCCCGGCAGCCATGGCGGGTCAACCCGACCCGTCCAAGTGCACTGTTCCGACCAAGGGCATCATGTACCCGGGTGCCAACGATCCCACCGTGCCGCCCGCGCCTTCCACCATCGCCAATCCGTATACGGTGATCGTGCGCGACGCGACCAACGCGGTGATCCCGGGGATCAACGTGTATCTCGATTTCTCGCTCGCGACGGACGAACGCATCTCCGACGTCCAGGAGGCCGGCACCACGGTGGACTGCCCGGGCAAGCGCATCTATCGCGTCACCGACGCCACCGGCACGGCAGCCTTCGTGATCCGCGGCGCCGGCAGGAACTCGACGCCCTTCCCCGGCCCCGGCCCCGGCGGCTTCGGCCAGGTGAAGGTGGTGGCGGGCAGCACCCAGATCGGCACGACGACGATCTCGGCCCCCGATGAGAACGGTGCAGGCACGAGCGGCACCGTCGTGAACTGCATCGATTCGGGCGACCAGTCGTTCGCCCGCTCCGACATTCTCAACTACAGCATCTCGGCCGGCCGGACGGACTTCACCGGCGACGGCACGGCGGACCCGGCGGACGGCTCGATCCTCCGCTTCTTCGTCTTGAACCCCGTCCCCGCGGAGGTTTGCCCGCAGGCCACGACCTATTGCCCGTGAGGGAGGGTCGAGACCGCGGCGTCCGGATAGGTGTGGGATGAAGGCCTGGCTCTGCTGGGAAAGGTGGTGATGGCCGGAAAGACCTTGATTCCCGAACCCAAGCGACTGGTCCCCCTTACTGCAACGTGGATGGAGGCAATCATGAAACTGCGCTCTGCTCTTCTGTGCCTCTTGATGCTGGCGGTCGCGGTTCCCGCCTTCGCTCAGGGCCAGCTGATGTTGAACCACAACACCTGCTCCAACGTGGCGGTGCCACCGGCCAAGAACAAGAACCTCAACTGCGCGAGCAGCACCGCGACCAACGTCATGATCGCCTCGGCCGTGGCGGCAAGCGATGTGCCGGGCGTGATCGCCGACCTCGGCTTCATTGACATCGAGGTAGGGAGCGACCCCACGGGGCTGCCGCCTTTCTGGCAGTACAACGGCATCGGCCCCGGGTTCCCGACGGGCGGATGCGCGGGCTCGGCGCGGATCCTGTTCAGCGCGGACTTCACGAGCGTGTTCGACTGCGCCGATGTCTGGGGCGGCCTCGGCTCGACCGGTGGCCAGTGGGGGGGCAAGACCACCCCCACCCCCGATGGCAACCGGGTGCGGCTCAAGTGGACGACCGTCGTGACGCCCGATCAGGCCTTCGGCATCCCGATGGACACCGAGTTCTACGTGGAGCGGATCACGCTCCGGCAGTCGCAGCTGGCGTCGTGCCCCGGATGCAGCACGTCGGTTTGCGCCGTCTACCTCTCGGAGGCTCTGTCGCTGATCAGTGGGACGACGTACAACATCGAGGGTGTGGACTGGATCTCCTACAACGATCCCAACAACCAGAAGCAGTGCCCTAGCCCCACCCCGGCCCAGAACAAGACCTGGGGCCAGGTGAAGGCGCTCTACCGTTAGTCGAGCATGTCTTGATTCCCGCGGCGGCGGCCCCCGGGGCCGCCGCCGTCGCTTTGCCGGACGATTCCGGGTGCCGCCCGGGGGCGGCAGCGCGGTTCGCGGCTCCCTCCCGGTCGGCGGGCCGGGCCTTGGAGGGGTCGAGACCCGTGAAACTTGGCCCCGGCCCGTGATTTCGGCTACACCTGGGGCGGCCGGCGGAGGTATAATGGCTTTGTTACATGGACGGAGCCGGGCTCAGCAACATGGATCGGGGCTGGCTGCGCAAGGTGCTCGGGCTTCTGTTCCAGGCATGCCGCGCATTCCCGCCACCATCCGGGGGCCCGGAGAGAGTTCGGGTGCTTCCCCCGCACGCCGTGGAGTGCGACGTTCCCCGGACCCCCGGCGTGACCGGTACCCGCCGGCATCTGACCTTCGTCATGCGTCGAGCAGGGAGGTGGTAGGAAGAGATTCCATTCCGATCGTGCTGTGCTGTCGGGTTCCTCTGTCCCCTCATTCCACTCGTGGAGGCAGGTCATGAAACTCCGTGCTTCGCTTCTTTGCCTCGCGTTGTTGGCGTTTGCCGCAGCGCCCGCGTTCGCCCAGTACCCCATTGACGTTCCGGGGCAGCTCTACCTTGCCTGGGACAACTGCCTGGGCGGCGGGGGCCTCCCGACGCGCAACGTGGACTGCCAGAATCCAACCGGCAGCGACCCGCTGTACGCGTCGCTTCTCTGCGGGGTGGACCTCCCCGGCATCCTCGCCGACATCGGGGTGGTGGATGTCACCGCCGGGTTGGATCCGTCGACCCTGCCGGCCTACTGGGGCTTCCACGCCGGCGGCTGCAGCGGGCCCGCCAACCTCCTCTTCAGCGCGGACTTCAGCGGCGGCCCGTTCAACTGCTACGACCTGTGGGCCGGCCTGGCGTCCACCGGGGGTCAGTTCGCTGGCCAGGCGACCCCGGTCCCGGTCGGCAACCGGGCGCGCATCAAGTGGACGTCGGCGCTGCTGCCGGAGAACCCCATGCTGCTGCCCGGGGGTCCGCTGGTCTACATCGAGCGGGTCACCTTCCGCCACGGCGGCCTCTCCGCCTGCCCGGGCTGCCAGGAGCCCGTCTGCCTGGTCTACAACGAGGAGCAGCTGACCGACGTCACCGGGAGGGTCTTCCGCATCAACAACCCCGGCTACGCGACGGCCAATGCCTCGCCGACCGCCATCAACTGCCCGGGCTCGACGCCCAACCAGGCCAGGACCTGGGGACAGATGAAGGCGTTGTATCGCTAGCCCGAACCCGGTTCGGCACGAAGGGCGCGTGCGCGGCACGCGCCCTTTTTGCTGCGCCCTGCGCCCCCCGCACGTGCCCGGGCGGCGGCCGTACCCCGGCGGCCCGGGGGCGCCCCCAAAAAACCATGCGACGGTCCGGAGGGACCCGGTGTAGACTGCAGCGGTCAGGTGAGACCGGGGGTCGTACGCCGTGACCCGAGCTACGCGGAGGTGATTCGCCAGGGACTGCCCATCGAGCAGACGTCTTCGCCCACCCGTCCATCCCAACCAGGGAGGTCCGAGACATGAAGGGATTTCTACGACTCGCGGTGGTGCTGGGGCTACTGTGTGCGGCCCATCAGGCCTCGGCGCAGGGCTACCTCGACCTGAAGTGGGACGAGTGCAGCCAGAGCGGAACGGCCGCCATCAACAAGAACTACGGCTGCAACCTGACCAGCGGCTTCCACACGCTGATCGCCAGCTTCGACCCCGGGGCCAACTATGTCGGGCAGACCAACGGCATCATCGCCGACCTCGGGATCATTGACGTGATCGCCACCGACCCCTCGGCGACCGTCCTGCCGCAGTTCTGGCAGTACCAGGGCTCGACCCTGGGCGGCTGCGGCTCGGGCCGCATCACCTTCAGCGTGGACTTCACCGGCGGCCCGTTCGCCTGCCTGGACATGTGGCAAGGGCTGGGCGCCACCGGCGGGCAGTTCGGCGGGAAGTCCGGCCCGGTGCCCGAGGGCAACACCGCCCGGATCAAGTGGACGTCGAACGTGCTCCCCCAGGATGCGCTCACGGTGAGCGCCGGGCAGCAGTACTACATCGCGAAGGTCAACCTGGCCCGCAGCATCTCCGTCTGTCCCGGCGGCTGCGGGGACGAGGTCTGCCTGGTGTTCAACACCTACGAGACTTCCCTCTTCGACGGCAGGAAGGGCTTCTACTACTACGACCAGGGCGGCGTGGTGCCCCCCTACGCCACGTTCCAGCAGGGCGCCTCGCCGGTCTTCAACTGCCCGATCCCCACCCCGACCCGCGCCCGCAGCTGGGGGGAGATCAAGAGCCTGTATCGTTAACGGCGTCCTTCAGGCCAACCTGGCGGGCCCCGCTGCGAGGCGGGGCCCGTCGGCCATGGGGCCGCCGGGCGCGAGGGCCAGCCTGGAATCGGCCTCGCCGAACGGTGTAGGACTTCCTGCCATGCGACTCCGCCTCTTGCGGCCTGGCCCCTCCACCGCCGGCGGCCTCCTCCTTCTGGCGATCCTGGTCGGGCCCGTGCGGGGGGCGGACCTCCCGCCGGGCAGCATCGGCATCGCCTGGCACCGGTGCCCCGGTGAGCCCGGGGCCGCCCAGAATCTCCAGTTCGCGCCGCGGGAAGGTCCCGGCCAGGACACGCTGGTGCTCACCTGGGACCCAGGGGGCTCCGCCTGGGACGACTACCTGGCCTGCCTGGCGACCGTCCACTTCTACGACGCCCGCGAGGAGTCGCTCGCTCCCTTCTGGCGGTTTGGCAGCCGGGGGCTGAACAAGCGCGGGCTCCTGGTGAACATTGACCCGCCGCCCGACACCTCGGCCTGCCCGAGCGTCTGGCGCGCCAGCGCCGACGGCGGGCCCCAGTACGACATGTTCCACAACTTCGGGCGGCTGCGCTTCACCTTCTACGTGGCCTCCAACCAGGCCTACCCGCTCGATGGGGGGGTCAGCTACCACGTGGCCAACCTCTTCATCCGCCACGACGCGGCCGACAGCCTGCAGGGGTGGGACCGGCCCATGATCGTCGAGTTCGTGTGGTGGAAGGGCTACTTCGGGCTCTACTTCCACAAGGAGTACGCCCAGGGCGAGCGGCGCTTCGCCACGCTCAACGATCCCACGGGGGAATACCTGCGGCGCTTCCTGGAGCGGCGCCGCAGCCGCACGGCGAAGACCTGGGAGCCCAGGCCCCGCAGGCCGGGGTAGCCGCCTCCCGCGGCGGCGGGCGCGGACCTTTCAGATCAGCGTGAGGTCCAGGTCCATGAGCGTCTCCGGGTAGAGCGTCACCCGGTAGCGCTTGCGCAGCCGCTCGAGCAGGGCCTTGAGCAGGGTCTCGGCCCGCTCGTTGCGCAGGTTCTCGTCAATACTCGCCTCGACCTCCGCGAGCGAGAGCTGGTGCCCGGGGATCTGCTCGACCCGCATCACCACCACGCTCACCCCTTCGCCCGGCATCAAGCGCACCTCGCCGTCCTTCATCTCGTTGAAGGTGCCGCGCAGGTCGTTGGGCTCGTTGCTCCAGGTGACGCGCTCCTCGCTCCAGGCGCCGCCCGGGTGCAGGAGGCTGTCCTGCCGCGCCACGGCGGCGGGGTCCAGCAGCTTGCGGCGGAGCGAGTCGGCGAGGCCCTTGGCCCAGGCGCTGTCGGGGCGGTAGAAGGCGAACAAGTGCTCCCGCGTGTAGGTGAAGTACAGGTTCTTGTTCTTCTCGTAGTAGCGCCGCCGCTCCTGGGGCGTGATCCGCACCCGCCGCTCCACCGAGTCGGCGTAGAGTCGCTCGATCAGCATGCGCTCGGTCTGGTTCTGCAGCTCCTGCTTGAAGTAGTCCGAGCGCTCCATCCCCGACTCCTCGGCCACCTTGAGCAGGTAGGGCTGGGACATGAAGCTGTTGATGGCGTGGATCATGTCCTCCGGGTTCTGGACGGTCGGTCGGGCCAGCGGCGAGCGATCCAGGTAGTCGCGCAGGAAGGCGCCCAGCGTGTAGTCGCCGTCCAGGCCGGTGGCCAGCACCCGGTGGGTGTCCGCCGGGGCGAACTCCGGGACCGCCGAAAGGTCTATCTCCGGGCCGTGCGCGGTGAACGTCACGTGGCCCTTGCGGGCCAGCTCGAGAACGGCGAACGCGACGTTCTCGGCGTTGTACTTCACCTGGCGCTCGCGGGCGTAGCGCTCCTCGTGAAGCGACAGGAGCTGCGCCTCCTTCACCCGGCGCACCTCCTCGCGCAGGGAGCGATACTGCTTCTCGACCGGCGGCGAGGCGATGGGGAAGCGCTGCTGGACGTAGAAGATGTGCCAGAATCCCTGGGAGTAGAGCACCGGGGAGATCGCTCCCTCCTGGAGCTTGAACAGCTCCTGCGACAGCGACGGGCCCAGGTGCAGGTATCCCAGCATCCCGGTGTCTCCGTCCTTGCGCACCGTGGACGTGTCTATGGAGAGCTTCACCAGCTCGGACCAGGGCTCCCCGCGCACCAGGCGCGCGCGGATCCCGGCGCACTCCTCCTGGGTGCGGCAGGTGATGCGGCGCAGCCGCAGCAGGTGGCCCTTGATGTCGCGCATCAGCTTGAGGTCGTCGTCGGTGATCACGACCGAGTCCCGGATCAGCTTCACGTAGAGCGCGTTCCGCAGCAGGTCGTTCCGCATGCCGGCCAGCTTCGCTCGCTGGCCGAAGTCCAGGGTCGTGGGCCGCTCCAGGGCGGCCAGGCGCAGCAGCTCGCGGTTCACGAGCACGTCCAGGAACTCGCGCCGCCCGGCACTGTCGCCGACCGCCGGACGGGTCATCGGGTTGCCGGCCACCCAGTTGTCCATGAACACGCCGGCCGTCACGGTGCGCGGCCCCACCCGGGCCAGGACGGTGCTGTCGGGGATGATGCGCGCCTGGACCGGAGCCCCGGCGGTGGCGAACGCGGCCAGGGCGAGCCACCAGGCGGGGCCGCGGCCGCGCGGGATCAGGGCGGACATGGAGACTCCTCGGACGGTGAAGGGTTCGGGCATCGGGAGCCGGGACCGGCCCCGGCGGCGGGAATCACGGCCCATTATTCTAGGTGCCGCCCCGGCCACGGTCAACGCGCGCGACCGCCAGGGGGCTCGCCGCATGGCGCCTAGCGCAGGTCGGCGCGCACCCAGGTCGGCGAGCGCCGCCGCAGGCCGGCGAGCAGGGAGCGCATGCGGCGCTCGCCTTCCCGGTCGGTCCACGCCTTGAGCACCAGGCCGCGCACCTCGTCGAAGCCGCGCGGCCGGGGCGCCACGACGGCCAGCACCCGGGCCACGGCCAGGCCACCATCCTGCACCATCGGGCCCACCACCGCCCCCACGCCCGCGGCCTGGAGCTGGGCGTAGCGCGCACTGTCCTCGTTGACCGCGACGGTCCAGACCAGGTTCAGGCGGGCGCGAGTGGACTGCGCGAGCAGGCTCTCGGCGCGCGCCGGGTCGCGCAGCACCTGGGCCAGGGACTCGGCCTGGGTGCCGTCGGTCGCGGTGAGCCGCAGGGCGCGGACGTGGGCCGGCACGATCCATTCCGCGGCGTGGCGGTCGAAGAAGCGGCGCAGCGTCGCCGAGTCCTGCGGGATCTTGGCCCAGACCTCGCGGTCCACGTAACGGCTCACCACGAAGTACTCGCGCCGCTCCGCCAGGGCCTCGCGGATCGCGGGACGCTGGTCCATGCGCAGCGTCTCGGCCAGCCGCCGCAGCCAGCGCTCGAAGACCACGTTGGCCGCCACCGCCTGGAGTTGCTCGCGGGTCGCGATGCGAGGCCTCTGGAAAGGGCTGATCCGCCGCCAGTGGCGCAGCAGGTCGGCAACCCGGACCGTGTCCCCGCCCGCGGCGGTCACCACCCTCGCCGTGTCCTCCGGGGCCACCACCGGGGTCGTGGACATCATCTTGAGCCGCACCGCCCAGGAAGAGTCAGGGGAGTCCGGCGGCAGCGCCCGGAATGCCGGGACCAGGCGCCCCAGGACCTCAGGGTCGTAGCTCGCCCCCACCCGTGCCAGGGTGGAGTCGCGCAGCCTCCGGGCGGCTTCGCCGGTGATCGCGGTGGAGGCGGAGTCGGGGGGGCCTTCCCCGTCGGCGGCCCGCCGTGCCCGGTCCTGGTAGGGCGCGCCGAGTGAATCGAGCAGGGCCCGGAGCATGAGCCGGTCCCGCAGGGTGCGCAGCTCGGCCCGCTGCGTGTCGGTGAGCGGCGGGTCGGCCTTGAGCGCGGCCTGGGCCAGGAGCTCCTTGTCAATGAGGAGTTGCAGAAACTCCCGGCGGGCCTGCGGGGTAAGGGTATCCAGCGTGGCGCCGGGGCTGGCCCGCAGGAAGGCCTCGCCGAACGCCCGCTGGGAGATGACGCGCGGCCCGGCGCGGGCGAGGACGGTGTCGGGGGCCGCCGGGGCGGCGGCGTGGGGCGCTCCAGCCGCAAGCGGCAGCAGGAAAGCGGCCGTGCATGCGGGAAGCCAGGCTCCGGGGCGCATGGGCGCGGGAGTCTAGCATCGCGCCCGCGCCGCCGACAACGCCAACGGCCCGTCCCGCGCGCCCGGGCGCCGC
>JBBIHL010000052.1:0-11137 GCA_037447075.1 Candidatus Eiseniibacteriota bacterium
GAAGGTGGGGCGCCAGGCGGCCTGACCGGCCGGGCGGCGCCGCGGTCCGGCCCGCCCGGCGTCAGCCGCGGCGCCGCAGCAGCAGCAGCGTGATGTCGTCGCTGCGCGGGGAATCGCCCAGGAAGGCTTCCACGCGCTCGATGAGGCGCCGGCGCAGCGCGCCCAGGTCCGGGGCCGTGGCTTCCTGGAACAGCGCCTCGCGCACGCGGCTCTCCTGGAACAGCTCCTCGCCCCGCTGCGCCTCGGTGATGCCGTCGCTGTAGAGCGCCAGCAGCTCGCCGGGGCGCAGCTCCACGCTCCGCGCCGAGTAGGGGAACCCGGGCAGGATGCCGAAGGGGACCCCGTTGCTCTCCAGCTCGCGGATTTCCTCGCCCAGCACGAGCAGGGGGGAAGGGTGGCCGGCGTTCACGTAGTGCAGCCGGCCCGAGCCGGGCTCCAGGCAGCCCACGAAGCCGGTGACGAAGTGCTTGGTGTCGGTGCTGCGGTTCATGATGACCCCGAGCCGGACGGCCAGGTCCCCGGGGTCGCTGCAGGAGTCGTAGAGCACGCGGGCCGAGGCCAGGAACGTGGACATGAGCAGCGCCGCCCCCATGCCCTTGCCGGTGACGTCGCCGATCACGAGGAGCACGCGCCCGTCCGCCGCCACGTGGAAGTCGTAGAGGTCGCCCCCCACCTCGTAGCAGGACTCCAGGAACGCCTCCAGCTCGTAGCCGCCGATCGCGGGGGGGGACTCGGGCAGCAGACTCCGCTGGATGCGGCTCGCGGTGGCCAGCTCCTGCGCCATGCGGGCGCGCTCCTGCTCGGCCTCCAGCAGCCGCGCGTTGGTGATCTTCACGGCCGCCATGTTGGCAAGCAGCGTCAGCAGCTCCAGCTGTTCCTCGCCGAAGCGGGCCGCGCGGTCCTGGCTGTCCGCGTAGATCAGGCCCAGCACCTTCTCGTTGTCGAACAGCGGCACCGCCATGGCCGAGTGGACCGACTGCGCCACGATGCTCTGCTGCCCCTGGAACCTCGGATCCTGGATGGCGTCGCCGGTGAGCACCGACGTGCACTCGTCGAGCACGGTGCGCATGATCGAGCGGGAGAGCGCCAGCGGCCGGTTCGCCCGCCCGCCTCGGGTGCGGGCCGCGATCTGCACGGGCTCTCCCGACGCGTCCCGCAGGAGCAGGACGTAGCGCGAGGCCGGGACGGCCTTCTCCACGAACACCAGCAGCTCGTCGCAGGTCTCCCGCAGGGGCCGGGGCAGCACCAGCAGGCGCCCGGCCTCGGCCAGCAGGTGGACCATGCGCCCGGAGCTCTCGCCCGCGCGGCCGCGCCGCTCGAGGATCTGGTCCACCCGCAGCTTGAGGGAGGAGCCGAGCACGGTGGCGTCGTCGAGGCGCACGCCCTGGCCGGGGTCGCGGTCGCTCACCTGGAACGGGAGGTGGCCGATCTCGACCCGGTCCCCGGCGCGGATCTCGAGCGGCTCGCGCGCCTCGACGCCGTTCACCCGCGTGCCGTTGCGGCTCCCGAGGTCGCGGATGAACCAGCGCTCGCCGCGCCGGACCACCCGGGCGTGCTCCTTGGAGACGGTCCCGTCGGCGATGTGGATGGGGTTGCGCGAGGAGCGGCCGACGCCCAGCTCCTCCGCGTCGAGGGCCCACACGCAGAGCTTCTCCGCGACGGTTCCGGAGAGGAAGAGAGGCATGGCCGCCTGCGAATGTAGCACACGGACCGGGCCGGGCTGCGCCGGCGGACCGGGGCGGGCGGGACACGCGGAATGGCAGAATGCAATCCCCGCGGCGTCCCCGGTACGCGGTCCGGCCCGCGTGTGTCCCGCCGCGCCCGCCCCCGGGTTCCCCGGCCCCCTCTCATGATTCCGCTCCCGGCGCCGATGCTGTGACTGCGCCCCTTCCCCGTTTCGTGCGGGATGGGAGTCCCGACTCTCGGGCGAGCGGCAAGGACGTCACACCACCGGATCGGAAGCCCAACCGGCCATGAGCATGGACATCTTCGTGGCGCGGCAGCCCATCTTCGACCGTCACAACGTCGTGATGGGCTACGAGCTGCTGTTCCGCTCCGGCAGCGACAACTTCTTCTCGGGCGCCAGCCCGGACGCGGCCTCGGCCCGGAACATTGACACGAGCCTGATGGGCTTCGGTCTGGATTCCCTCACCGGCCAGCGCCTGGCCTTCGTGAACGTCTCGCGCGGGGCGCTGCTGGAGGAGCTCTACACCCTGCTCCCGCCGGAGCGCACCGTCGTCGAGCTGCTCGAGACCGTCGCCCCGGATCAACCGGTGCTGGACGCCTGCAAACGACTCAAGTCGGCCGGCTACCGGCTGGCGCTGGACGACTTCGTGCCCAGGCCCGAGTACGAGCCCCTGCTGCCCTACGCCGACATCCTCAAGATCGATTTCCGCCAGACCCGGCCGGCGCGCATCGAGGCCCTGGCCGACCGCTTCCGGGATCATGGTCTGGGACTGCTGGCCGAGAAGGTCGAGACCGAGGCCGACCGCCGCCAGGCGGTGAACCTGGGCTTCCACTACTTCCAGGGCTACTTCTACTGCCGGCCCGAGATGATCCACGGCAAGGACATCCCGCCCTCGAAGCTCAACTACCTGCGCTTCTTGAGCGAGATCAACAAGGAGGACGTCTCCTTCGACCGGGTGGAGGAGATCATCCGCCAGGAGGTGGCGCTCTCGGTGAAGCTGCTGCGCTACCTGAACTCGGCCGGCTTCGGGTGGCGCTACGAGGTCACCACCATCGAGCAGGCGCTCCGCCTCCTGGGGGTGCGGCCGCTTCGCAAGTGGGCGTCGCTGATGGCGTTCGGCCGGCTCGCCGACGACAAGCCGCAGGAGCTGGTCGTCACCGCGCTGTTCCGCGCGCGCTTCTCGGAGCTGCTCGCCTCGCTGGTGAATCTCCCCGGGCACGACCTGGAGCTGTTCCTCACCGGGATGCTCTCGACCATGGACGCCATGGTGAATCGCCCGCTGGAGGACGTGCTCGCCCCCATGGCCATCTCGGAGCCCATGCAGGCCGCGCTGCTGGAGGGCGCACCGCCGCTGGGGCCGGTGCTGGGTCTGGTGCTCTCCTACGAGCGCGGGGACTGGGAGGGCGTGAGCCGCGCGGCGAGCGGGTACCGGCTGGAGCGTGATCGCCTCCACCAGGCCTACGCCACGTCCGTGCGCTGGGCCGAGGAGACGGTCGGAGCCTAGCCCGGACCCGGCTCGCGCGCCGGGCTGGCCGGGCGCCTCGAAGCGGTCGGGGTTGCGGCAGAAGCTCGCCTTCCTTACGCAGCGACGGCCCGTGTCAGGATGGCAGGCGGGATGTCGCGAATGGCAGGTCCTCGCTCCGGGCGGGGACCGCTGCCGCGCGGACCGGTGCGCTCCGCACTCTTCCGTTGACTCCGCCGGGGGGTGGTGAAGTACACTTCTCTTCTGTCAACGCCTTCTCTCGGCAACGCCCCCGGCGCCGAGTGCCGGCCGCAGCCGCCGGCACCTCGAAGGACGCACCATGGGTCGCACATCGCCGGCTCCCCACCAGCCTGCCCGGCGCGCTGTCTACCGATCTTCCACCCCGTCGCGGTTCCACCTGCCCGCCCTGCAACCAGGCTGTGACGGCCGGCTCCTGCCGGCGTCTCATCACCGGGGCGCTCCGTCGTCCCCGGCCAACCCCAACTCGTGAGGAGGTCCCCATGAAGCCCGTCGTGACGCTGCTCGCTGCCGCTTCGTGCCTCGCGCTCGCGACCGCGCTCGCGCTCGCCGCGGAGCCGACGGCATCCGCCGATGCCTCGCGTGCCGCACCGGTGGAGAATCCGGTCACCCCCGGGGTCGAGCCGCTGGCGAAGCCGGCCCAGGCCCCCATCTACGGCCCCATCCTGGCCAAGGACCCGCTGGTGCGGGCCGAGATCAAGCGGCTCTACCAGGAAGTGTTCAACGTCAAGGAGACCACGCTCGCGTCCCTGAAGGAGCTCAACGCCCGCTACGCGGCGGAGACCGATCCCGACTTCCGCTTCGAGATCGCCATGAAGATCCGCGACGCCAAGGCCGGGCTGGAGCGGCGGAATCTCGAGCTCAACCTGCAGATCGCGCGCCTCAACGGCGACGCGGCGCGCACCGCCGAGCTGGAGAACGCGCTCGATCGGCTGCTGCACCCCGAGAAGTACGCCGCGCCCTATCAGCCCGACCGCGCGGTCGAGCAGCAGCGCCTGCGCGAGGCGATCCGCAAGTAGCCGGGGGCGGAGGGCGCGCGGCGATCGTCGCCGCGAGCGCTCGCCGCGCCGGCACGACGCCGCCTCCGATGAGAAGGCTCCCGCTCATGGGCACCTTCCTCGCCGTCACCGTCCTGCTCGCGCCCGCGTCCTGCATGGGCAACGGCGGGGCGCCGCGGGGGACGCGCAGCGTCTCCGCGGAATCCCACGGCCGTGATGCCGGGGGCGTCGCGGCGGACAGCACGTCACGGACCGGCTCCACCGCCGATTCGGCGGAAGGGTCCCGCTGGCGTGCGCCGGCGCCCAAACAGCCCGTGGCCTGGCGGCGGAACCTGCTCAAGGATCGCGTGGTGGTGAAGTTCGTGGACCAGGTCCCCGTGCGGCTGCGCGCCGGCAAGCTGGTGGCCGCGGGGCGGAGCCTGGCGGAGGTGGAGTCCGTCCTGGCCCGCTATCCGGACGCCAGGCTCATGCGGCTGCACTCGGTGGACGAGAGTGTCCTCGACGCGCGGCGGCAGTCCGGGCAGGCGCGCTCCGGCAAGCCCCTGGCGGATCTCAACAACTACTACCTGCTTCGCTTCGCCGCGCCCACCGACCGCGCGGTGGAGCTGGCCAACGCGCTCCTGTGGCTCGACCTGGTCGAGACCGCGTACCTGGAGCCGGTGGCGACCACTCCCGGCCCGCCCGGCGGAAGCCCGGAACCGACCGGACCGCGCGGAGGCCGGGTGGAACCGCGTACCAGAGCCGGAAACGAGACGTTCGCCGCCCTGGCGGCGAAGCCCGTCTCGCTCCCTTCATTCGAAGCCATCCCTTCGCCCCTTCGGGGAGACGATCCATGCTCAAGCGACGAGTGCTGATCTTCCTGCTGCTGCTGGCCGTGCCCCGGCCCGCGGCGGCCGAGGCCACGCCCCCCGGGGCTGTGATGAAGATGGGGGACTTCTACTACAGCGCGGACGGCGCGCTGGTCGGCGCGAGGCACGTGGACCTGCCCGCCGACTTCGTGCGGCGCCCGATGAGCCACAAGGAGCAGTTCGAGATGCTGGGGCTCAAGCTGCCCGAGCGCTCGCTCAACAGCCTCAAGCCGCTGCGGACGGTGGCCAAGCCGTCGCGGGCGTAGTGGCACAAGGGGCTGCGCAAGGACAAGGTCGAGGTCAAGTTCGTGGAAGGGATGCGCGTGCGCATGCGGGACGGCCAGCTGCGGCTGGTCTCGCCCGACGGCGCGACCTTCCTCGAGCGGACCGAGGCCGGCGACCTGGCCGCCTTCGAGGCCGTCCAGACCCGGTTCCCGGAGGCCCAGGTCCGGCGGCTCCATTCCACCGAGGAGCGGATCCTCGACGACAACAAGCTGACCGGGGAGCTGATCGGCGGCCGGCAGCTGCCCGACCTCAACAACTGGTACCTGTTCGAGTTCCCCGAGCCGACCGACCGGGCGGTGGACCTGGTGAACGAGCTGCTCCAGCTCCCCGAGGTCGAGACCGCCTACCTGCTGCAGGAGGCCGAGCCCCCGGTCTGCGCCGACGCGGCACCGGTCACGCCGCTGTGGGAGGCCAACCAGAACTACCTCAATCCCGCCCCGGACGGGGTGGACGCCGAGTACGCCTGGACCTATCACGCCGGCGGGAACGGCTACTCCACCTTCTGGGTGATCGACCTGGAGTGGCAGTGGTGCTACGGGCACGAGGACCTGGACATCCTCGCCTCGGACGTGGTGAACGGGGACACCGGCAACAACACCGCCAACATGAACCACGGCACCGCCGTGCTGGGCGAGTTCGGGGCCTGCGACAACGCCTACGGCATGACCGGCATCTCCAACGAGGTGAACCTCAAGATGGCCGACTTCGACAGCGAGCCGTCCTGGGCGTCGAACATCAGCACGGCCGACAGCTACCTGTTCACCGGCGAGGTCATGCTGCTCGAGATCCACATCGGCGGCCCCAACAGCGGGCTCGTGTGCGTGTGCAACTGCGACCAGTTCGAGTACGTCCCGGTGGAGTGGAACCAGGCCTCGTTCGACGAGATCCAGACCGCCACCGCCAATGGCACCGTCGTGGTGGAGGCCGGCGGCAACGGCTCCATGAACCTGGACAGCGGCATCTACGGCGGCGCCTTCGATCTCAACAACCGCGACTCGGGGGCCATCCTGGTGGCGGCCGGCACCAACAACGCCCACGCGCCGGAGTGCTGGACCAACTACGGCAGCCGGATCGACGTGCACGCCTACGGCGACAACGTCTTCAGCACGGGCTACGGCGGCTGGTGGAGCCAGACCGGCTGCACCCAGGACTACACCTCCACCTTCAGCGGCACCTCGAGCGCCTCGCCCATCATCACCGGCGTGTGCGCCGTCCTGCAGGGGATCGCCAACCAGAAGTACGGCTACGACCTCACCGCCTCGCAGATGCGCAACCGCATCAAGGTGGGGGGCACGCCGCAGGCGGCGGATCCCAAGGACATCGGCGTGATGCCGGACCTGTTCGACGCCATCAACGGCATCGAGCCCGACGTGGCCGAGTACTTTGCGGCGGGATGGTCGTACCCCGTGGTGCCGCGCTCCACCAACGACTCCAACTCGGGCAGCGTCCCGCTCCAGGCCGGCGCCCTGCCCGGCAACGTGGCCGGCACCTACTGGAACTGGGCCACGCGCAACTGGAGCAGCTACAGCCCCACCCTGAACTCGCCGCACACCATGCTCTACCGCGACGACACCGCCATCTGGGAGTGCCTGCACGGCAACTTCGCCGCGCTCGCCTGGGGCTGGTGCGGCAACGTCGGCGGCCCGGACGTGGTGAAGGGCGGCCGGCACACCATCCGCACCCGCGCGGACTGGAACGACGTCGAGGACGAGTCGAGCGAGACCAACAACGAGTACACGCGCCAGTTCATCTGGTCCGGCCTGCCCGTCGCCCTCGGGGCGGTGGCGGTGACGCGCACCGGCGACCCGCCGGCGACCTCGACCGGCTGGGGACCGTGGTACAACGCGGACGGTGTCTCCGGCACGACCGGCGCCCCCTGGATGTCCGCATTTGCCGTGATGCCGGTGAACGCAGGGGACGATCACGACATCCTGCTGAACACCGAAGTGCCCATGAACATCCCGCAGCAAGGCTTCGGGAGTTGGGTGGCCTCCTCCTTCGGTCCGGCGGGCGAGGTCGAGTTCGTGGTGGTGGACCGGTTCGAGCAGCCGGCGGGCACCTATTACGCGAGCCTGCTCAACTTCACCGGCTCCGGCGCCGGCGACCGCGTGGTGGAGTGGGACGGGGACAACGGCGACCTGGTGAACCCGGGCACCAGCGGACCCTTCACCATGCTGAGCAACAACATCATCGAGCTGCACATCGCCTGGCTGGACGCCGCCGCGGGCCAGTACCGCATCCACGTGGACGTGACCAGCGGGACGGCGGACATCGGCGTGTCGGTCTTCAACACCCTGGGCGGCTTCTTCGGAAAGACCAATACCCTCCCGGGCGGCTACGCCGACAACAACGGCGCGGGCCAGGACGAGTTTGTGATCGTGGATCCCGATGACGGGGGCGCGTTCTGCGTGGCGGTGTGGAAGAAGAACTCCGCCTCGCGCACGGCGTCGGTGACCTACAACATCATCATCAGCCAGGACCCGAACCTGGTGCACGCCACTCCGACCGGCTGGTACGGCCCCGTGGTGCCGCGCAACACGACGGACGCCACGCCGGTGAGCGCGCCGCTGCCCGCCACGCTCAACGGTAACCAGACCACCACGTCGTACAACTTCTCCACCTACAACGAGGGCGCGAACAGCGCGGTGGCCAACCCCTACTGGAGGACGTTCCTCTACCTGGACGACTTCTTGAGCTGGAACGGCCAGCGCAACTTCGCCACTCCGCTGCCGGCCGGCCAGTTCGCCCAGTGGATCAACTCCGCGCAGGGGCTCGACCCCTACAGCCTGGTGCGGGGCGGCCGCCACCATCTGCGGCTCGAGGCCGACGCCGAGACGGCGGTCACGGAGTTCAGCGAGGCGGACAACACCTACGTGGAAGCCTTCATCTGGACGCCGCTGGACCTGGCCAACCAGGTGCCGGTGGTGCGCAACGAGCCGCCCAAGCGCGACCCGCTCGGCTATTCCTGGTTCTCGTGCGACGGCTTCCGGTCCACTCCGGTGCCGGCCGGGCAGCCCTACTGGACCGCGGTGGGCATCCTGCCGGTGAACGCGCCGGGGGACTACGACATCCGCATGCACGACGCCTCGACCGGGAGCAAGAATGGCTTCGACGCGAGCTACGCGCTGTCGAGCGACGGGCCGGGGCTCTCGGACTTCTCCATCGCCAACTACCGCGTGGCCACGCGGGTGGCCCGCGACTACGGCGTGATCCAGTTCACCACGGGCACGGGCCGGTTCGTGATCCAGCGGGCCGACGGCTTCCTGCTGGGCACGGTGAACGCCAGCCAGGTGTTCGGCCCGTTCAGCATCCAGGCCAACGACGTGCTCGACTTCCACGAGGTGCAGATCGGGGCGCCCCTGAACGGCGTGCCGCTCTACGTGACGCTCCTCAACGACGTGGGCACCGCGAACCTGGGGATCGCCGTGTACTCGGGCGCGACGGCCTTCAACTCCAAGCTCGGCTACATGGCCAACGCCAACGTCAACGGCGACGGGGCCGACGAGGTGATCGGCACCGTCGCCCTGGCGGCACCGGCGTATTACGGCATCGCCGTCTACAAGAACGGGTCGAGCGACGTCATCAAGACCGGCACCTACCGCATCGTGATCTCCACGATCCCGGTGGGGGTCGAGGACGGCGACGTGCGGCCCGCGGCCTTCGCCCTGACCGGGGCGCAGCCCAATCCCTTCGGGCGGAGCACGCAGATCCACTACGACGTGCCCGCCTCGGGCGAGCGGATGAGCCTGGTCGTCTACAACGTCAACGGCCAGCGGGTGAAGACCCTGGTGGACGGGGTGGTCCCGGTGGGCCGCCACGTGACCGCCTGGGACGGCGCCGACGACGGCGGCCGCCAGGCGCCGAGCGGGATCTACTTCGTGCGGCTGGAGTCCAAGGACGTCCGGCTGAACCGCAAGATCACGCTGCTGCGCTGACCGAAGCCGAAGGGCCGCAAGCCGCGGCGGCGGGTAGGTTCCTCCCCGCCGCCGCGCGCTTTCGGTTCTTGCCCGTGCCCGCATGCGGGCCTACCCTCGGGCCTGGCATCGGGGCGGCTCTCCCATGGACACCATCGCGCCGGGGGCCAAGCGCATCCTGCTCGTTGACGACGAGCCGGGCGTCCGCACCCTGCTCGCCCGCGCGCTGCGGCGCGCGGGCTACGAGGTGGTGTGCGCCGGCGACGGCGCGGAGGCGCTCGAGCAGCTCGAGTCGCAGCGCTTCGCGCTGGTGCTGGTGGACGTCTGGATGCCGCGCCTCACCGGCCTGGAGGTGCTGGGTCGTCTCCGGGGCCTGCCCTCGCCGCCCCGGGCCATCGTGATGAGCGGGGACGACGCCCCCGCCACCGTGATCGGGGCGGTGCGCGAGCAGGCCTGCCAGTTCATCCGGAAGCCCTTCTCGCCGGAGGCGGTGGTGGAGAAGGTCGGCCAGGCGCTGGCCTCGGCATCGGCCGCGCCGCCCATCGAGGTGCTGTCCGCGGCACCCGACTGGGTGGAGCTGCTTGTGCCCAGCAGCCGGGAATGCGCCGAGCGCGTCCACGAGTTCCTCATGCAGCTCAAGGCCGACCTCCCCCAGGAGCTGCGCGACGCGGTCGGGCAGGCCTTCCGCGAGCTGCTGCTGAACGCCGTGGAGTGGGGCGGGAGGCTCGATCCCTCGCGCAAGGTGCGCATCGCGTACCTGCGCGGCAAGCGCGTGCTGGTCTACCGCATCGCCGACCCGGGTCCGGGTTTCCGTGCGGACGACCTGGCGCACGCGGCGGCGGGCCATCCGCCCGGGGACCCCATCGCGCACTTCGAGGCGCGCGAGCGGCTGGGGCTGCGCCCGGGCGGCTTCGGCCTGCTGATCGCCCGCCAGATCGCCGACGAGCTGATCTACAACGAGGCCCGCAACGAGGTGGTGTTCATGAAGTACCTGGGGTAGGGGCCGGCACTCACCCGATCGAGAACAGGCGCTCGAACACCTCCCGCTCGTCGGCATCGGTGAACCCCCGCGCCGCCTCGCGCGCCACCCCCTGCAGCTCGGCCGCCTTCTCGCGCTCCCCCGCGCACTGGTGCGCCCGGGCCCCGCAGCCGTAGGCGGTCGCCCGATCGAAAAGCGTTTGCGAGTCGCCGGCCTCGTCGCTCAGCTCCAGGCAGCGCCGCGCGTGGCGCAGCGCCGCCTCGGCGAGGCCGGCGGCGGCGTAGACGGTGGCGAGCAGGCACTGGGCCCGCAGGTGGTTGAGCGGCGTTCCCACCTGGAGCCAGTGGTGGCAGGAGGCATGGGCCGCGTGGATCATGCGCTCGTCGTCCCGCGGGGTGCGCGCGGCGGACTCCACCAGCCCCCAGGCCAGGTTGTTCAGCTCCACGGCGAACCAGCGGTGGGCGCGCCTCTCGTCGAACGGCGCTTCGGCCACGGCATCCTCCTTCCCCGTGCGCCGGCTCTACAGGGCGGAGGCGCGATGCTACCATGCGCGCCCCCATGGACCACGCGCCCGCTTCGCGCGTCCCGCTGCCCGGCACTCCGGACGCTCCCGCCGCTCGAGCGCTCCCGTGGCTCCTGCCGCTCTTCGCCCTGGGCGCCAGCCTCGCGCTGTCCTGCAGCTTCCCGCTCGTGGATCCCGACGAGGGCCGCAACGCCGAGGTCGCCCGCGAGCTGGCGGCCGGCGGCGACCTCGTGGTTCCGCACCTCGCGGGGATGCCGTACCTCGACAAGCCGCCCGCGCTGTTCTGGATGGTCGCGCTGGCGCTGCGCGCGTTCGGCAACGCCCCCTGGGCCGCGCGGCTCCCGGCCGCGCTGGCGGGGGCGCTGACGCTGTGGCTGGTCTGCCGCATGGCCGCGCGCCGGC
>JBBIHL010000053.1:0-10681 GCA_037447075.1 Candidatus Eiseniibacteriota bacterium
GCGTCCTCCTGGTGGCGATGCTGCTGGTCTTCGTGGTGGTGTCCGTGCTCGGCACCGGCATCCCCACCACCGCCGCCTACGTGATCGCGGTCACGGTGGGGGCCGCCGCGATGGGCAACCTCTTCGCCCCCGGCGGCGAGCGGGGCCTCTACCGCAGCCGGAACGGCGGGGCGTCCTGGGAGCGGGTGCTGTTCGTCAACGACTCGACCGGTGCGGTGGACGTGGTGGTGAACCCGGCCAACCCGGCCACGGTCTTCGCCGCCACCTGGGAGCGCCGGCGCACCGCCTTCTACCGCCGCGTCTGGGGCCCCGGCTCCGGCATCTGGCGCAGCACCGACGGCGGCGACAGCTGGATGCGTCTGTCGGGCGGCCTGCCCACCGGCTCGCGCGTAGGGCGGATCGCGCTCTCCATCGCTCCCTCCCAGCCCACCTGGGTCCACGCCCAGATCATGGACTCGACCGGCGCCGGCCTGGGCTTCTACCGCAGCACGGACAGCGGCGCGACTTGGAGCCGGCGCGACGCGTCGGGCTTCACCGGCGCCTTCGGCGGCTTCGGCTGGTACTTCGGCACCACCGTCGCCCATCCCACCACGCCCACCACGCTGTGGGCGCTGGGCGTGAACCTGCGCCGCTCGACCGACGGCGGGGTGACCTGGGCCGCCGTGGGCGGCATGCACGTGGACCTCCACGACCTCTGGGTGGATCCGGTGAACCCGCAGCGCATGGTGGCCGGCAACGACGGCGGCTTCTATGCCTCGACCAACGGGGGAACGAGCTGGACCCACTCCACCGAGCTCCCCATCACCCAGTTCTACGCCGGCGACGTGGACCAGAACAACGCCAACCACGTCATCGGGGGGACGCAGGACAACTCCACCCCCAGGACCCTGGGTGGGCTCAAGAACTGGAGCATCCTGTTCAGCGGCGATGGGTTCTACTCGCTCATCGATCCCGCCGACCCCAGCATCCTGTTCGCCGAGTCCCAGTACGGAAGCGGCGGAAACGGCCCCTACCGCTCCACCGACGCGGGGGCCACGTTCGCCCCCGGCGTGGGCATCAGCCCCAGCGACGTCTTCAACTGGAGCGCGCCCTACGCCTTCGCCCCCGGGAACAGCCAGCTCATGGCGTTCGGCAGCCACCGCGTTTACCTCAGCACCAACCAGGGCGCGACCTGGGAGCCGATCAGCGGGGACTTGAGCGGGGGCCACTACGTGGGCCCGGGCGCGCTGGCCTCCGGCACCGTCACCACCCTCGCCATCGCCGCCACCGACCCGAACACGCTCTATGCGGGGACGGACGACGGCCGCGTCTGGGTGACGCGGGACCGGGGCGGCGCCTGGACCAACATCTCGGCCGGCCTGCCGCTCCGTTGGGTGACCCGGGTGGCGGTGGATCCCGGCGACGCCCGTGAGGCGTACGTCACGCTGTCGGGCTACCGCGAGGACGTGGGCCTGGCCCACGTGTTCCACACCACGGACGCCGGCGCGAGCTGGACCGACATCTCGAGCAACCTCCCGGATGTCCCGGTCAACGACATCGTGGTTGACGCCGCGGACCCCGCGCGGCTCTACGTGGCGACCGACGTCGGCGTCTACGCGACCCTGGACCGCGGCGGCGCCTGGTTCCCGCCGGGCGGCGGGCTGCCCGTGCAGCCCATCGTGGACCTGGCGCTCCAGGCTGCCGAGCGGACCCTGGTGGCCTTCACCCATGGGCGCTCGGCCTGGAAGCTGGACCTCACGGGGCTGGTGGTCGGAGCGCCCGCGCCAGGCGGCGGCCCCGCCCTCCGGCTGGCGGTGGCGCCCAACCCCGCGCGCGGGCAGGCCACCGTGGTCCTCGAGCTCCCGGCTCCCGCCCGCGTGGCGCTCGCGGTGTTCGACGCGCAGGGGCGGCGCGTCGCCGACCTCGGCGAGCGCGCCTGGCCGGCGGGCCACCACCGGGTCTCCTGGGACGGGCGCGGCCCCACCGGCGAGCCGCTGTCGGCCGGCGTCTACTACGCGCGCGCCGCCACGGATGGTGCGGTCATCGTGAAGCCCATCCAGCGGTTGCGGTAGCCGCTTCACGCATTCGCTTCACTCGTTCGCGGACCGCGCGCGCGAGCGGCGCCGGCGCTTGGCCGCGCGGGGTGAACGGGGCACCGCGCCCTGCGCGGATCCCGATCTGGCCCGGCGATCGCCCCTCCCACGCGGGACGCCGGCGCCTCACCGCGGCCCCGCGGGTCGCAGGAGGCGAAAAGCCGCTCCAGCAGCGGCCCGGATTATGCATCGGTTTCGACCGCGAGAAATCGGGGCGAAACCGCTGCCACCTGCGTTTTTTGCTTTGTGGCTGCGGCTCTTCTTGCTATATGGAACGTGGGCTTGGGCAGAGCGCCCGCCGCCAGCACAGGAACCCTCAACAGGGAGAGGAAGGAACCATGGCCAAGCAGATGACGAAGTCGCAGATCGCGAAGCACATCGCCGAGAAGTTCGAGATCACCAAGAAGACGAGCGTGAGCATCCTGGAGGAGCTGGCCACGCTCGCGGCCAAGCAGGCCAGGAACGGATTCACCTTCCCCGGCGTCGGCAAGCTCGTCGTGGTGAAGCGCAAGGCACGCATGGGTCGCAACCCGCAGACGGGCGAGCCCATCAAGATCCCCGCGAAGACCGTGCTCAAGTTCCGGATTTCGAAGAGCATGAAGGAGATGGCGCTCAAGTAGGCCGCCGACCGGTTTGCCCGAGGCCCTGGGCACACGCCCGGGGCCTCGCCGTTGCGGCGCGCGGTCACCGGGACACGGGTCGCGCGCCATGCGGCATCGCCCTTGCCCGCGCGCCGGCGGCGGTGACAGAATCGCCGCCCGCTCCGCGGCTCCCGCGGCGCGCGACCCGCGCTTCCCGTTCCTCTCCCCGAATCGGAGGCACCCATGCATTATCGGATCGCGGTTGGCCTGGTGCTGTCCCTCGCCTTGCTGCCGCGGGCTGCCGCCGCGGACCGCTTCGCCGTGCGATGCGCACGGCTGGTTGACGGCAGGTCTCCGGCCGCCCGCGGCCCGGTCTACGTGGTGATCGAGGGCGAGCGCATCCAGGCCGTGCAGCCCGCTCCCCCGCAGGGCGTGCGCGTCGTGGACCTGGGCGGCGCCACGGTGCTGCCGGGCCTGGTCGATTGCCACACCCACCTCTCCGCACGCGTGGGACTACCCCCGGTGGAACGCTTCAAGCGCTCCGCGGCGCGCTCGGCCATCGCGGGCGCGGTGAGCGCCCGCAACACGCTGATGGCGGGCTTCACGACCTGCCGCGACGTGGGCGCCGACGAGCTGGTGGACGTGGGGCTGCGCGACGCGATCAACGCGGGCGAGATCCCGGGGCCGCGCATGCGGGTCGCCACCTGGGCGCTCTCGATGACCGGCGGCCACGGCGACGAGCGCAACGCCATGGACTATCACTGGTGCAACGAGCTGGTGAGCGGCGTGGCGGACGGCCCCGACGAGGTCCGCAAGCAGGTGCGCTTCAACATCCAGCAGGGCGCCGACCTCATCAAGATCCTGGCGAGCGGCGGGGTGCTCTCGGCGCGCGACGACCCCCAGCACACCGGCTACAGCCTGGAGGAGATGCGCACGGCGGTCGAGGAGGCCGCACGGCAGGACCGCCCGGTGGCGGCGCACGCGCACGGCAAGCAGGGCATCCTGTGGGCGAGCGAAGCCGGGGTGCGCTCCATCGAGCACGGCAGCTACCTCGACGCCGAGGCCGCGCGCGTGCTCAAGCGGAACGGCACCTTCTACGTGCCCACCCTCTACGTGATCGAGCCCATCCTGGCCCCGGGCAATCCGCTCAACATCCGGGAGGAGAACCTGGCCAAGGCGCGGGTGGTGAAGGAGCGCATGCGCCACGCCTTCCGCACCGCGCTCAAGGAAGGGGTGAAGATCGCCTTCGGCACCGACGCGGGCGTGTTCCCGCACGGCACGCAGGCCAGGGAGTTCAAGCTCTACGTGGACGAGGGCATGAGCCCCATGCGGGCCATCCAGTCGGCCACCTCGGCGGCGGCGGAGTGCATCGGATGGCCGGACCGGGTGGGGGCGGTCGAGCCCGGCAAGTACGCCGACCTGATCGCGGTCGCCGGGGACCCCTTGAAGGACATCACCGAGCTGGAGCGGGTGAAGTGGGTGATGAAGGGCGGCGCGGTGGTGAAGGACGAGCTGGGACGCCCGGGATCGCCTACCGCAGGCAAGTGATCGCCCACGTCCGCACGCCCGGCGCGGTCTCGAGCCGCGCGACGCGGCAGGGTCAGCGCTTGAGCACCGAGTCCGCGAACGCGCCCACCCAGACCCGCACCGAATC
Organism: Candidatus Eiseniibacteriota bacterium; assembly: GCA_037447075.1. Classification (GTDB taxonomy): domain Bacteria; phylum Eisenbacteria; class RBG-16-71-46; order RBG-16-71-46; family RBG-16-71-46; genus JBBIHL01. The sequence goes on from JBBIHL010000053.1 coordinate 4,308, forward strand.
AGGCTGGTCCGCCGTCACGAATGAGCCGCTGTTGGCGACGCGGACCACCTGGAGCCGGGGGATGCCGGTGAGCCCGAACCGGTTCGCCACCGCGGCCCAGTCCTCGCCCTTGGGCCACATGCGCTCGGTGACGATGACCAGCACCGGGATCGGGAGGTCCTTCATGCGTCCACCCAGGTCCGTGAAGATGCCTTCCCGGATGTAGGCCTTGATGGTGGCGGGCGGGACCAGCGTCGCCTGGGCGTGCAGCTGCAGCGAGCGGGCGGAGTCCAGCGAGGCCTGGCGGTAGAGCAGGGCCAGCAGCTCCTCGTAGCGCTCGTCGAGCGCGCGCAGCATCATCCTGCGCTGGTCCTCGTTGAGTGGATTGCTGGGCGCGACGTTGATGATCGCCAGGCCCCGCAGCCAGGGGGGCCGGTTCGCCGCCACCTGGAGCGCCACCAGCCCGCCCACCGCCTGCCCCACCAGGATGACGCTGTCCGACTTCTGCTCGGCGATCAGCTTCTCCAGCTCCTCCGCCACCCGCCGCAGCGTCAGCGGCTCGAGCATGGGGCTCTCGCCGTGGCCGGGCAGGTCGGCGACCACGATGCGGTAGCGATCCACGAAGCTGCGCGCGATCGGCATCCACGAGGCCCGCGTGGCGCCGGCGCCGGGGAGGAAGACGAGCACCGGCCCCTGACCGACGGCGGTGGCCTTGAGGGTGGAAGGCGCGGGCTCGGCAGCCCGGGCCGGAGCCTGCAGCGTGCCGAGTGCCAGCAGCAGCACCGTGGTGGCCGTCAGGAATGCGCGCCTCATTCCGGAGCCCTCCTCGGAGGTCACGGGTCCTCCGCCGCGCGAGCATAGCGCCCCGCCCGTGGCGTTGGCGCGTGGATTGTGTGCGGCCGCCCGGGACCCCAAGCCTGCCAGGCACTTGGGCGGCCGTCGTCCCAGCGGGCGCCCCCAGCCCAGGCTGCCTTCCCGGCCGGGGCCCGATTTTACTTGCCGACTGCACATATGTGCACTAGACTTCCTTGTGCCAGGTTCAGACGCGCTCGATAGCCCGCCGCGGCGTCCCACCCAACGCGGAGCCGCGCACGTCGGCGCAGGACTGTCGCCTGGCGAGGTGGCCATGCGACTCGAGCCGATCGACGAGCCTGTGGTCGTGCGCGCGGAGTTCCGCGGCGGCGTGGCGACGCCGCTCGCCTTCCAGCGCAACGGCCGCGAGCACCGCGTCGTCCGTGTCAACGCACGGTGGCCCGATCGCGCGGGGCGCCACCCGCTGTTCTATTTCTCGGTGACGGACGAGTCCGGCGACGTCTACCAGCTGCACCTGCAGAGCGCCGACCTGGTGTGGCGCCTGGACTCGGTCACGCTGGAGGGTTGATGTCCGGAGGCCCGGGGCCACGGCGCGGCACCCGGCCGCCTGCGGAGCCGCGGCGACAGAGGTGGCGCAGGGAGCGTCGCCCACCTCTCCCGCACTCGACCGTGCACCCTGCTTGGGAGAGGAGCGCGCCGCGGCTCGGCCGGCGGCAGACGAGCCCCGGGCCGCAGCAGCGAGCGGAGCGGCAGCGATGCGCTCGGAAGGGGCGGCCGTGACCGGCGCCGATACAGCGGGGATGATCGGGCCCGCCGGCACGGCCTGCCCCGGAGCGCTCGGGGACGCGGCCGAGCCCGTCGTGCTGCACGTGGACATTGACGCCTTCTTCGCCGCCATCGAGCAGCTCCGGGACCCGAGGCTCCGCGGCCGCCCCGTGATCGTGGGGGCCGGCGTGATCGCCTCCTGCTCCTACGAGGCGCGGCGCCACGGGCTCAAGGCCGGGATGTCCCTTGCGGAAGCCCGCCGACTCTGCCCGCAGGCCGTCGTCCTGGACGGCCACGCCCAGGTCTACCGCTGCTTCGCCGAGCAGATCTTCTCGCTGTGCCGCGAGCTCTCTCCCGCGGTCGAGACCTTCCTGGACGAGGCCTACTGCGACCTCACCGGCACGGACCGCCTCCACGGCGACCCGCTCCAGGCCGCGCGGCGCCTCAAGCACCGCATTCGCGAGGCCACCGGGCTCACGGTGACCTGCGGCCTGGGGCCCAACCGCATGCTGGCCAAGCTGGCGGGCAAGACCCGGCGCCCCGACGGGCTCACCCGCTTGCCCGCCGGCCAGGGCGAGGCGTTCCTCCTCCCCCGCCCGATCGAGGACCTGCCGGGCGTGGGCCACACCCACGCCCGCACGCTGCGCTCGATGAACATCGCCACCATCGGGGCGCTGCGCGGGCTGCCCGCCGAGACGCTGGAGGCGTTGTTCGGGGCGCCGGGCCGCCTGCTCTACGAGCGCTGCCGCGGGCGCGACACGGCGGTCGTGAGCGACCGCGAGATTCCCGTGACCCTGTCCCGCGAGACGTCCTTCCACCGCCCCACGGCCGACCGCGGCGAGCTCGAGGGCATGCTCGACTACCTGATGGGGCGCGCAGCGCGCACGGTGCGCGAGCTGGGGCTCAAGGCGCGCACGGTGTCGCTGCGGCTGCGCTACGAGGACGGCGAGGGCCTGGAGCGCGCCCGCAGCCTGCCGCAGCCCTCCGACGTGGACCCCGTGCTGCTCGGCCCGGCTCTCGACCTGTTCCGTCGCAGCTTCACCCGCCGCGTGCCGCTGCGCCTGGTCGGCGTGGGCCTCTCCCGTTTCGGGCGCGGCCTGGCCGAGCAGGGATCGCTGCTGGAGGAGCGCGAGGCAGGCCGCCGCGCGGCGCTGGCGCGGGCCTTCGACCAGGTGCGCGACGCCTTCGGCCACGGGGCGATGGTGTCGGGGCGGGCGCTCGAGCTCAAGGGCCGTCTCCGCGAGGACCGCCACGGCTACGTCCTGCGCACCCCGTCCCTGACGAAGTGAGGAGGTCGCGCGACGCGACTCACCGCCACGGGCGCCTGGTACGCGACCGCGGGCGGCCGGAGGCCGCCCGCGAAGGTCGCCGCAGCCCGGCTCCTAGCGCAGGAGCGCCAGCCGGATGCGCGCCGAGCCCGTCTGCCCGCGCGCGGAGACCAGGTAGACCCCGGACGGCAGCACCCGTCCCCAGTCGTCACGCCCGTCCCAGATGACGCGCCGGGTGCCCGCGCCGAAAGTCCCCCCCTCCAGGTGGCGCACCACCCGGCCCTGTGGGTCGCTCACCCGGAGCTCCTGCCAACCCGCGCTTGCGCTCTCCACCGTGATCCCCGCCTGGGTGCGGAAGGGGTTGGGAGCGCTGGAAAGGCGCAGCCCCCTCGGGCCCCGCCCCGGGCCGCCGACGTCCAGCGCGACGCCGATGCCGATCGTCGCGTCCGTGCTCGAGACCGGGGCCACGAAGAGCCCGTCCTGGTAGAACTGCACGCTCCCGAACCGCACGGTGGTCACCTGCTCGGTGGTCGAGGCCTGGAAGTGGAGCTTGTAGAGCTGCCCGGGCCCGGGCAGCGCCGCGGGCGAGCGACACAAGCGCACGTGGTTGATCGTCAGGCTGCCGGCGCTCGAGCTGAACTGGTGGAAGGTCTGGGACGGGTTGCTGGGTGGGTCGAAGCACTCGCCCAGCATGTAGGAGCCCTGCTGCAGGCTGGTGGGCGAGGTCGGCAGGAACGTGAGCGCGGCCGGGTCGTAGGTGATGGTGGCGTCGTAGCCGTTGAACAGCGACCCCGCTTCGGTCACCGCGATCTCCAGGTCGAACTCCGCGCCCGGAACCACGGTGAGCGCGCTCGGCACCAGGCCGACCCTGACACCTTGCCCATGCGCCGCGCCCGAGACCATCAGGAGCAGCGCCGGCAGCACCACCGCCCACGCTGCCCGATGCGGGCCGGGGATCCTTCTCCGAATCATCGTCTCCTCCTCGGGACCGGCGCGACCGATCATCACTTGAGCCGCACGAGCGTGCGGGTGAACCGCTGCGCGCCCGCCTCCAGCCGCACGTAGAAGACTCCCGACGACACGGGACTACCCCGCTCGTCCATCCCGTCCCAGCGCAGCCGATACACGCCGGGCTCGCGCATCCCTTGCGCCAGCGTCCGCACGCGGCGGCCGTCCACGGAGTAGATCGCCAGGTCCACCGGCGCCGCCGCCGCCAGGCTGAACGCCAGCGTGGCCTCGCCGCGCGACGGGTTGGGTGCGGCCGCCATCAGCGCCGTCACGCTGGGCCGCTCCGGCTGCGCCGGGATCCGCGACGTTCCCAGCTCCACCGGGCGATTGGCGGCGTCGCGCGCCAGCACCTTGCCGAGGGCGATCTTGGGGTCGCCGGCCGCCCGGGCCCGGAAGCTCACGGCGGCGACGATCCCCTCGCCCTGGATGCCCCGGGCGCGGGTGCCCAGCAGCGCGGCGTCCACGGTTCCGGACCGGGGCGAGAGCACGATGCCTTCCTGTCCCTCGATGAACCCGCTCGAGCGGTACGACACGGGCTCCACCACGCCGGCATCCCAGGCGAGCGGGACCGAGAGGCCCTGGATCCCGCCCGACCCGCGCAGCCGGATCGGCACCGTGAAGGACTCGCCCGCCTCGACGCGCCCGGGCGCCTCGATGGACAGCTCCTCCGGCCCCGGCTCGCCCGCCTGCGCGAGCCCCGGCGGTGGCCCGGAGACCGTGCCGTAGTTGATGGAGAACATGATCAGGTCCTCGAAGTCCACCAGGTTGTCGGTGATCGGAAGGCCGTCCGGCGAGGCGTCGGTCGTCGGGCCAACGTCCAGGCAGGCCAGCGGGTCCGAAGCCCCCAGCGCCACGCCGTAGTGGGCGCCCAGGAAGCTCAAGTCGGCCGTGGTCACCAAGTTGTTGCCGGCGCAGGTGGCGAAGCCCGTGCTCACGTCGCCGAGGTGGTAGTTGAGCGTCCCGTTGGTGCGGTTCGAAACCGGCGAGACGTTGCCGCAGGCGTCCTTGCTGAACGCGACGTAGTACCAGAAGTCCCGCGTCGGCGGCTCGTCCACCACGCCCGTGGTGGTGGCGCCGGGCACGAGCGTCCAGCCCGGAGGCGGGTAGGCGGGGCTCGGCGGGGGTGAGCCGCCCGCGTCGTCGTACTCCGGGTAGCCGCCGAAGCCGCGCCGCCAGACCTCGACCGACGCAGCGTCGCCCGGAGCGGTGTAGGTCAGGCTGATCTTGGTGGTGCCGTCGCCGTCGTTGCCCGTCTTGAGCTGGGCGGCCGCGAGGTTGGCGATCGCCGTCGGGTCGCTGCGGTCTATCGTGATGATCGCCGGAGTGCCGGCGCTGGCGGGGACCGCCCCGTTGGAGCAGTCGCGGAGCAGGACGCTGTTCACGGTGACCGTGCCGCTGCCGTCGCCGCCGGAGTTCGTGATGCCGACGTTGAACAGCGTCCCGCTCGCCGCGGTGGCGCCGCACGGCAGGCCGGTGATGGCGCCGTCCGCCTTGTAGGCGCCGCCGCCCAGGTCCGTGACCACGAAGAAGGTGGAGCCCACGGAGCTCAGGTAGGTGCCTTCGGTGACGCTGGCGGTCCCCGAGCACAGCATCAGCTCGGGCGAGAGCGTGAAGGTCACGCTGAACGCCCGCAGGGGCGTGGCGTCCGTGCGCGAGATCCTCACCGGGACGGTGGGGCACGGGGTCGAGTTGGAGATGCAGGTGCCGGCGAGCGGGGTGGCGACGACCACGTTGGGCACGCCGTCGTCGTTGAGGATCGTGCAGACACCCTGCGCGTCGGCCAGCGTGGCGTTGCCCGGGCCGCTCAAGTTGACGGAGAACGTCTCGTCCAGCTCGGCGACGTTGTCGGTGTTGACCGTGATGGTCACCGGCTTGGTGGTCTCCCCGGGGTTGAAGGTGAGCAGCGTCGGGCCGACGGCCAGGTAGTCGCCGGGCGCGATGGCCGTGCCGTTGGCCGCGGCGTAGGTCACCGTGACCGTCCGGCCGCTGGGAGCCGACAGGCTGACCATGAAGGTGGCTGCCGTCGTCCCCGTATTGCCTTCCGGAACCAGGATGTCGTTGATCGCGATCGAGGGCAGCGGGTCGTCGTCGGTGATGGTGCCCACGCCCTGCGCATCCGCCACGGTTGCGTTCGTGGGGCTCGACAGGTTGACCACGAAGATCTCGTCGAACTCGTCCAGCACGTCGCCGTTCACCGTGACGGCCACCGGCTTCGCGGTCTCGCCCGGGTTGAACGTGAGCGTCGTGGTCGGGACCGCCACGTAGTCGCTGCCCGCCACGGCCGTGCCGTCCGCGGTGGCCACGTCCACCGTCAGCGTGCGCCCGCTGACGGCCGAGAGGCTCACCGTGAAGTTGGCGGCCACGCTGCCGGCGTCGCCTTCCGTCACCGTGACGTCGTCCACCGACAGGGACGGCTCGGGGTCGTCGTCGTTGATCGTGACGGTGGCTTGACCGTCCCCGATCGCCGCGTTGGTCGCATTGGCCAGGTTGAGGAGGAGCGTCTCGTCGTTCTCGTCCAGGAGGTCGCCGTTCACCGTCACC
>JBBIHL010000053.1:10691-11076 GCA_037447075.1 Candidatus Eiseniibacteriota bacterium
TGAGCGACCAGGAGTTGTCGTCGTCGTTGACCGCGACGGTCGTGTCGCCGTTGACCACGACCGCGATCGTCTGGGAGGTCGTGCCGGCCGAGAAGGTCAGCGAGCCGGACTTGGCGACGTAGTCGGAGCCGGCCGTGGCGGTGCCGTCGGCGGTCGCGTAGTCCACCGTCACCGTCTGGCCGCTGGCCGCCGAGAGGGTGACCGTGAGGGTCGCCACCACCGTGCCCGCGTCACCCTCCGTGACGGCAACGTCGTTCACGGCGAGGCTCGGCGCGCCGTCGTCGTCCGTGATGGTCCCGACACCCTGGGCGTCCGCGATGGTGGCGCTGGTGGCGTTGGACAGGTTGACGAGAATCTCGGGCAGATCGACGTAGATCACCGGCTT
>JBBIHL010000054.1:0-6136 GCA_037447075.1 Candidatus Eiseniibacteriota bacterium
GGGCCGGTGGTGCAGCCACAGCCCGCCGAACTTGCCGCGCGCCAGCTTCACGCGGCGCGGGTGGACCTGGATGAGGTGCAGCCCGCTCTGGTGCTGGGCGCGGATCAGCACCGCCTGGGCGAACGGGTTCTCGCCCTGGAGGTCCTCCCCCAGGACCAGGACCTCCTCGCAGCGGTGAAGCTCCTCGAACGAGAGCGCCGGGCGGCCGCCTCCGGTCGCCCGGAGGAGCGCGGCGCCGGGAAGCGGCGCGGTGAGCCGGGTGCGGGCGTCCACGTGGTTGGTGCCGAGCACGCCGCGCGCGAGCTTCTGCATGAGGTACTGCTCCTCGAGCAGCAGCTTCTCGCCGCCCAGGAACGCCACGCTGCGCGGGCCGTGCGTGGCGGCCACCTCGCGCAGGCGGGACGCGGCGAAGGCCAGCGCCTCGTCCCAGGTGGTCGGCTGCAGGCCCCCGCCCAGGTCGAGCAGCGGCGCGGAGAGCCGTTCGGCGGCGTTGACGAAGCCGTGCCCGAAGCGGCCGCGCACGCACAGGTACTCGCGGTTCACGCCCCGTCCCTCGGTGCCGCGCGCGCGCAGCAGCTCGCCGCCCCGCACGCCCAGCCGCACGGAGCAGCCGGCCGAGCAGTGCGGGCAGATCCCGATGTGCTGGCGCAGGTCCCAGGGGCGGGCCTTGAAGCGGTAGGGCAGCGCGGTCAGCGCCCCCACCGGGCAGACCTCGATGCAGTTCCCGCATTGCTCGCACTCGAGCGGCTGGCGGTTGAACGAGGAGATCTCGGTCCACACACCGCGCTGGTGGGCGGTCAAGGCGTCGTCGCCCATGATCTCGTCGCAGTAGCGCACGCAGCGCATGCAGACGATGCAGCGGTTGGCCTCCTTCTTCACCACCGGACCCAGGTCCTCCGAGTCGAAGGTGCGCTTGGCGTCGGCCATGCGGGAGAAGTCGTGGCCGTAGGCGAAGGCCAGGTCTTGTAATTGGCACTCGCCGCCCTCGTCGCACACCGGACAGTCCAGCGGGTGGTTGACGAGCAGGAACTCCATCACGCCCTTGCGCGCCTTGACCGCGGCGGGCGACTCCGTGCGCACGTGCATCCCGTCGGCCACGCGGGTGGTGCAGGCCGTCTGCACCTTGGGCATCCACTGGACCACGGGACGGCCCTGCTCGTCGCGCTCCACCGCCCCGTCCTTGGCCCGCTTCTCCATGCCCACCTCCACCACGCAGATGCGGCAGGCCCCCAGGGGCGGCAGCCGGTCGTGCGAGCAGAAGATGGGGATGTGGACCTCGGCCAGCCGGGCGGCCTCGGTGACCAGCAGGCCGGCCGGGACCTCGACGGTGCGGCCGTCGATCGTGACCCGGACGGGCCCGCTCACGCCGGAACCTCCTCGAGCTGCTCCTTGCGCCGGTTGACCGGGCAGCGCCTCTCGCGGACATGGCGCTCGAACTCCTCGCGGAAGTGCTTGATGGCGCCGATCACCGGCATCGCCGCGGCGTCCCCCAGCGGGCAGAAGGACTTGCCCAGGATGTTGTCCGAGACGTCCAGCAGCAGGTCCACGTCCCCCTCGCGGCCCCTGCCGCTCTCCAGCCGCTCGAAGACCTCGCTCATCCAGTAGGTGCCTTCGCGGCAGGGGGTGCACTTGCCGCAGGACTCGTGCTCGTAGAAGCGCGTGATGTTGTAGAGCGCGTCCACCATGCAGACGCCGTCGTCCATCACGATGACGCCGCCCGACCCCAGGTAGGTTCCCGCGGCGTTGAGGGACTCGAAGTCCAGCCGCGTGTCCAGCATCGAGGCCGGCAGCAGCGGCACCGACGAACCGCCGGGGATCACCGCCTTGACCCGGTAGCCCTCGCGCATGCCGCCGCAGTGCTCTTGGAGCAGCGTGGAGAGGGGCGTGCCGAGCGGCAGCTCGTAGTTCCCGGGGCGCCTCACCGGGCCCGAGACCGAGAACACCTTGGTGCCCGGGCTCTTCTCGGTGCCCCACTGGCGGAACCACGCCGGGCCGTGGCGGAGGATGTGGGGCACGTTCATCAAGGTCTCGACGTTGTTGACCACGGTGGGGCAGGCGTAGAGCCCTTCCACCGCCGGGAAGGGGGGCTTGAGCCGCGGCTGACCGCGGTAGCCCTCCAGCGAGGAGAGCAGCGCCGTCTCCTCGCCGCAGATGTAGGCGCCCGCGCCCAGGTGGGTGTGGAGGTCCAGGCGGAACCCGCTGCCCAGGACGTTCTCGCCCAGCAGCCCCGCCGCGCGGGCCTCGTCCAGGGCCCGGTCCACGATGCGCTGGATGTACTCGAACTCGCCGCGCAGGTAGATGTAGCCGACGTGCGCGCCGATCGCGTAGGCCGCCAGGATCATGCCCTCGATCAGCTCGTGCGGGTTCTTCTCCATCAGCTCGCGGTCCTTGAAGGTGCCCGGCTCGCTCTCGTCCGCGTTGCACACCAGATAGCGGGGCTTGGCGGTGCCCTTGGGCACGAAGCCCCACTTCATCCCGGTGGGGAACCCCGCGCCGCCGCGCCCGCGCAGCCCGGACGCCTTGACGATCTCGATGCACTCCTCGGGGGTCTTCTTGCCCAGCACCGCCGCCGCGGCCTCGTAGCCTCCGAGCCCGCGATAGACGCCGATGCCGGCGAGGCCCGGCGTGTCGATGTGCCGGAACAGCAGCGGGCCCCGGCTCACCGGAGCCTCTCGAGCAGCGCGTCCACCTTGGCCTCGTCCAGGTTCTCGTGGTAGTCGAAGCCCACCTGCATGCAGGGGGCGCCGCCGCACGCGGCCAGGCACTCCACCCGCCGCAGCGAGAAGCGGCCGTCGGGCGTGGTCTCGCCATGCCCGATCCCCAGGCGCTGGCGGAGGTGGCGGTAGAGTCGGTCGGCGCCCATGAGCGAGCACGAGAGCGTCATGCAGAGCTGCAGGTGGTGGCGCCCCGGCGGCTTGAGGTGGAACATGGTGTAGAAGGTGGCGATCCCGAACAGCTCCGGCTCGGGCAGCTCCACGGTGCGCGCCACCAGCCGCAGCGCCGCCGGCGGGAGCCAGCCGAACTCGTTCTGGGCGAGCCACAGCACCGGCAGCACCGCCGAGCGCTTGTTGGGGTAGTGGGTGAAGAGCTCCTGCACCCGGGCCCGCGCCGCCGCCGAGAACTCCAGCGTCTCCGCCGCCTCCCGGGTCGTCAGGGTCGCGCTCACCGGTCCACCTCGCCGAGCACGATGTCCAGGCTGCCGATCGCGGCCACGACGTCGGCCACCAGCCGTCCCTCGACCATCACGGGCAGGGCCTGCAGGTTCACGAACGAGGGTGAGCGCACCTTCATGCGCCAGGGCCTGGGCGTGCCGTCCGACACGAAGTAGAAGCCCAGCTCCCCCTTGGGTGCCTCGATGGCGTGGTAGGCCTCTCCCACCGGCGGGAAGAACCCGTGCGAGACGATCTTGAAGTGGTGGATCAGGGCCTCCATGGAGGTCTTTACCTCCTCCTTGGGGGGGAGCACGTACTTGAAGTCCCGCAGCCGGTAGCCCGCCGGGTCGGTCTCGGGTAGCCGGGCGAGCGCCTGCTGGGCGATGCGCACGCTCTGGCGCATCTCCTCGACCCGCACCCGGTAGCGATCGAACGCGTCGCCGTTCCGCCCCACCGGGATCTCGAAGTCGTAGTGCTCGTAGCCGGAGTAGGGCTGCGCCCTGCGGAGGTCCCAGGCCACGTTCGAGCCCCGCAGCGTGGGACCCGTGACGCCCAGCGCCACGGCGTCGTCGGCCGAGAGCCGCGCCACGCCCTGGGTGCGCGCCAGCCAGATGGGGTTGCCGGTGAGCAGGGTCTCGTAGGTGGCGATGTGACCCGGCATCTCGTCGAGGAAGGCCTTGCAGAACGGCGCCAGCTCCGCGGGCACGTCCTGCGCCAGGCCGCCCACGCGGAAGTAGGAGGCGGTCATGCGCGCCCCGCAGACCATCTCGTACATGGACATCACCCGCTCGCGCTCGCGGAAGCAGTAGAAGAACACCGTGGCGGCGCCGATGTCGAGGGCGTGGGTGCCGAGCCACACCAGGTGCGCGGCGATGCGCGACAGCTCGGCGAACAGCACCCGCACCACCTGGGCGCGCGGGGGCGCCGTGATCCCCAGCAGCTTCTCGCAGGCCAGGCAGAAGGCCAGGTTGTTCGACATGGGGGCCAGGTAGTCCATGCGGTCGGTCTGGGGGATGGACTGGGTGTAGGTCTTGTACTCCGCCTGCTTCTCCATCCCGGTGTGGAGGTAGCCGATGATCGGCTTGGCTCTGACCACGTTCTCGCCGTCCAGCTCCAGCACCACGCGGAGCACGCCGTGGGTCGAGGGGTGCTGCGGCCCCATGTTGAGGACCATGGTCTCAGTCCGCATGGGATTTCGCCCGCACCTTGCGGGGGCCCAGCCTGCGCAGCTCCGGCGAAGGCGGCACCCGCCCCGGGGTGTTGTGGGTGAAGGCCACCTCCTCGTAGCCCAGCGGCGAGTCCTTGCGCAGCGGCCACCCCACCCAGTCCTCGGGCAGCAGGATGCGCGTGAGGTCGGGATGGCCGTCGAAGACGATGCCGTAGAAGTCGTAGGTCTCGCGCTCGTGCCAGTTGGCGGTGGGCCAGACGCCCGCGACGCTGGGGACGTGGGGGTTCTCCTCGGGCACGCGCACCTTGAGGTGCAGGCGCTGGTTGCGGGTGAGCGACAGCAGGCTGTAGACCACCTCGAAGCGCGGCTCGCGCGGCAGCCGGTCCACCCCGCCCAGCCACGAGAGCATCTTGAAGTCGAACTCGGCGTCGTCGCGCAGGAACGCGCACACCTCCACGATGCGCTCGCGCGGCGCCACCAGCGTGAGGTCGCGGGGCCCGTCCGTCTCGCGCTCCAGCGACAGGCCGGGGAGGGCCTCGCGCAGGCGGTGGGCGACGCGGTCCGGGTCCGGGAACCCGACCAAGGTCAGGCGGCTCCCTGCTCGGCCGGCCGGGGACCCAGCTCCACGTGCGAGGCCAGGATCTTCTCCTGGAGCTTCATGATCCCGTGGATCAGGGCCTCGGGCCGCGGCGGGCAGCCGGGGACGTAGACGTCCACCGGGACGATCTTGTCCACGCCCTGGAGGATGGCGTAGTTGTTGAACACCCCGCCGCACGACGAACAGGCCCCCATGGCGATCACCCACTTGGGCTCGGACATCTGGTCGTAGAGCTGCCGGAGGACCGGCGCCATCTTGATGCTCACCCGCCCGGCCACGATCATCAGGTCGGCCTGCCGCGGCGAGGCGCGGAAGACCTCGGCGCCGAAACGCGCGATGTCGAAGCGCGGCCCCACGATGGCCATCATCTCGATGGCGCAGCAGGCCAGGCCGAAGCCCAGGGGCCAGAGGGCGTTGGCGCGCGCCCAGTTCACCATGGACTCGACCTTGGTGAACAGCACGCCGCGCTCCACCTCGCGGCGCAGCTCCTCCTGCTCGCTCGCATCGAGCGAGGTCACGGGGCGCGGGCCGGCGGAGGGGTCGGAGGCGCGCAGCCCCGGCCCCAGCGTCCGGAACGGGTTCAAGGGTCTATCGGGCATCGCGCATCTCCCCTCGGGCGGGCGCGGCGAGTCGAACGCCGGCCGCGATCAGTCCCATTCGAGAGCGCCCTTCTTGAGCACGTAGACGTAGCCCACGAACAGCATGCCGATGAAGAGCGCCATCTCCACCAGGGCCAGCCACCCCAGGTCGCGGAACGTCACCGCCCAGGGGTAGAGGAAGATGGCCTCGATGTCGAACAGGATGAACAGCACGGCCACCAGGTAGAACTTGATCGAGAAGCGCTCGCGCGCGGTTCCCAGCGGCTCCACGCCGCACTCGTAGGGCATGCGCTTGGCGCGCCCGCCGCGCCGGGGGACGATCAGGCTGGAGAGCAGGATCGTGCCGGCCGTGAACGCGACGGCGACCACCAGCGACAGCAGCACCGGGAGCCATTCTCTCATGCGCGCACCGCGTTGAGCTCCTTCACGGCCCGGGTCAGGGCCGGAACGACCTCGTAGAGGTCCCCCACCACCCCGTAGTCCGCCACCTTGAAGATGGGGGCGTCGGGATCCTTGTTGATGGCCACGATGCAGCGGGACGAGGACATCCCCGCCAGGTGCTGGATCGTACTCGACGGTGATGTCGCATCTCTGCCTGTCGTAACGGATCGTGGAGTTT
>JBBIHL010000054.1:6146-11049 GCA_037447075.1 Candidatus Eiseniibacteriota bacterium
ACCGCGAAGTAGAGCTTGGGCGAGACGGTCTTCCCGGTCTGCCCCACCTGGTCGGCGTGAGGACGCCACCCGGCGTCCACCGCCGCGCGGGACGCCCCCACCACGGCGCCCAGCGCCTGCGCCAGCTCCTCGAGGAGGGCGAAGTTCTCGGAGCCCTTCATGGCGCGCCCGCCGGACACGATGATGTCGGCCTCGGTGAGGTCCAGCTTGGCCGCGGCCGCGGCCTTGACGGCGGTCACCCGCGCCCGCGGCCCGGCCGGGTCCCAGGGGACGGCCAGGCGCTCGACCGCCGCGGACCGGCCCGGCTGGGGCGGGGCCGGGGCGAAGACCTTGGGACGCAGCGAGACCAGGGCCGGAGACCTGGGGAAGCGCACCTTCTGCACCGCCTTGCCGGCGTAGACGGGGCGCGTCGCCACCAGCCGGCCCTCCTGCACGGCCAGCGCCGTGCAGTCGGTGGCCAGGCCCACCCCGAGGCGCGCCGCCACCCGCGGGGCCAGGTCCTTGCCCAGGGCCGAGGCGGCGAAGAGCACGACCTGCGGATTCACCGCAGCCGCGGCCGCGACCACCGCCGCGGCGTAGCCTTCGGGTGCGTAGTGGCGGAATTCGTCGTGGAGCGCGAGCAGGACCCGGTCGGCACCGGCCTCGCCCAGGCCCGCCGCCCCAGGGTCGGAGGCCGCCGCCACCACGCAGCAGACCGGACCGCCCAGGGACTGCGCCAGGCGCGTGGCCTCCCCCAGCGCCTCGCGGGTGACCCCGCGCAGCGCACCCTCGCGCTGCTCCCCGAAGACCAGGACGCTCATGGGCTCAGATCAGCTTGGCCTCTTCGTGGAGGACTCGCACCAGCTCGGGCACCGCCTCGACGCCCTGCCCGACGATTCGCCCCGGCGCGCGGGCGGGCGGCAGCTCCAGCGCGACCACCTCGAGCGCAGCCTCGCCCAGCTCCGCCGGCCGCTCCTCGATCGGCTTCTTCTTCGCCGCCATGATGCCCTTGAGCGAGGCGTAGCGCGGCTCGTTCAGGCCCTTCTCGGCGGAGAACACGGCGGGCAGCCCGACCTCGACCACCTCGCGTCCCCCCTCCACCTCGCGCTCGACCACCGCCGTCTCCCCGTTCAGGGCGAAGTGGGCCACCACCGTGACGCAGGGCAGCCCGAGCAGCTCGGCCACCATGGGGGCGACCTGCGCGCAGTCGTCGTCCACCGCCTGCTTCCCGAACCAGATGATGCGGGCCGGCAGCTCCTTGAGGGCCGCGGCGAGCGCGCGCGCCACCGCCAGCGGGTCCGGCGCCGCGCCGTCCGACTTCAGGTGGATGGCGCGATCCGCCCCCGTGGCCAGCGCGTTGCGCAGCGTGGCCTGCACGCCGGGACCTCCCAGCGAGAGGACCACGACCTCGCCGGCCCCCTCCTTCTCCCGGACGCGCAGGGCCTCCTCGAGCGCGAACTCGTCGTAGGGGTTGATCACCAGCGTCACGCCCGCAGGATCGAGGCTCCGGCCGTTCGCGGCGACCTTGACCTTGGTCTCGGTGTCCGGAACCTGCTTGATGCAGACGACTTGCAGCAAGGCTTCCCTCTGGCGGGCGGGGTGCCCGACGAGCACAGATTGCGCCAACTTTCACAAGGTGGGGCCGAGAGACGCCGGGGCAGGCGGCGAGGCAGCCCCACCCCGGCCACCGCAGTCTGCGGCGGGAGAAGAGTGGTGTCAAGTCGCGCGCGTCGCGGCGCGCGTCCGGAGGCCTCGGCGCGATGGGGGCCGACGCGGATTCCGGATGGGGACCCTCGCCGCGCAACCAGCCCGCGCCGCGCGCGCGACGAACGTCCCGCGGAAACGCGCGGCTTGACTTCCTCGACGCGACGGTGCGAATGTTAGTCGTCGCCTGCGCCCCAGCATGGTTCTCGCGAGTGGGGGCCGCAGGGGCTGGAAGGGAAGGGAGGCCGAATCCCGCCAAGGAGGGGAGCCGGGGCCGCGACGGAATGCCTCCCGAACGGACGCGAAGACTGCGCCGGTACATGCGGTGACGCGGCGGTGCGGAGCGTCCGGACTCCACACCTCAATCGAGCAGCCGGAAGGCAGTCGGGCTCGCACCCCGAGCGCGGAGCCGCCGTGGCCCGGCTCGGTGCGACAGGCTTCCGTCCTTGGAGACCGCCCTCCATGATCGACGTCGCCGAGTTGGGACGAAGGATCCGCAAGATTCGCCTGGAGCGCCGCCAGACCCTCAAGCAGGTCGAGGACGCCTCGGGCCTCTCCAGCACCCACCTGTCCGAGATCGAGCGCGGGCGCACGTCCCCCACCGTGGGGGCCCTGGTGCGGATCGCCCGCGCGCTGGACCGCGACGCCTCCTACTTCATCGAGCTGGAGGAGCGGTCCGACGTGGCCTACACGCCGCGGGAGCAGCGCCGGCCGGCCGCCGGGGCCATCGCCGGCGAATCGCTGAGCCCGGGGATCCCAGGCAGCTGCGTCTACCCCTACCGTCTCACGCTCGCCCAGGGCCAGCGCACCAGCCTGACGATCAAGGGACAGGAGCTCCCCGGGTCCGCCATCTACGTGGTGCGGCGGGGGCAGCTCGAGGTGGACGTGAACGGGAAAGGCACCCTGCTGTCGCCCGGCGACTCGCTGCACGTCTCCCTGTCGCACACGCACCGGCTCCGCCTGGAGGGAAGCCAGGCGGCCGAGGTGCTGTGCGTGACCACCCGTCCCCTGGAGTAGCGCGTCCCGGTCCGGGCGCGCGCGAGCTTGGGCCCCGGTGCCGGCGCAGGCACCCGAAAGGAAGGACAGGATAGCGACCATGGCTACGGAGCTACCCACCGTCGCCGCCGGCGTCGAGGCGGCCCTGTCGCTCACCCCTCGCGATCCCTCACCCGCGGAACTCGGCCGCCGCATCAAGCTGCTGCGCGTCTCGCGTGGCCTGACGCTCAAGGACCTCGAGGAGCGCGGCGGCATCTCCGCGACGCACGTCTCGGAGATCGAGCGCGGGAAGGCCTCGCCCACCGTGGGCGCGCTGGCGAAGATCGCCCGCGCGCTGGACCTGCGCCCGGCCGCGCTGATCGAGCCACGCGTGCTGCCGGACCTCGCGAGCACCACGGCGGAGAAGCGCGCCCCGCGCCGGCTGGGCTGGTCGGGCGCCACGATCGAGCCGCTCGACGAGCCCATTGACGGCTCCACGCTCGGCGCCTACCTCCTGCACCTCCCGATCGCGGACCGCCAGGCCAGCCTGGCGCACGTGCACGACGGGGAGGAGTGGGTGATGGCGCTCGAGGGCGTGCTGGAGGTCCGCGTCCAGGGCCAGTCGCACGTGCTGCGCGAGGGCGACTGCCTCCACTTCTGGGCGCACCGCCACCATGCCTACGCCAACCTGGGGAACACCCCGGGGCGGCTGCTGGTGGTCTGCCGACCGCGCCTGGGGCTCTAGAGCTCGCGGTCGCACGCCCCGCGGGCCAGGTCCTGCGGCGACTCGGGCGCGCGCACCGCCCGGAGCGCGCCCCCCTCCACCGCCACCTCGGGGAGCCGCCCGCGCCCGTTGTAATTGGAGGCCATCGCGGACCCGTAGGCGCCCACGTCCCGGAGCACGAGCAGGTCCCCCGGCAGGAGCGGCGGCAGCAGGGCCTCCGCGTCGAACACGTCGGCGCTCTCGCAGACCGGACCCACCACCATGGCCGGCTCCGGGGGGCCGGGCCGCGGCGCGACGCATTCGATGCGGTGGCGCGCCGCGTAGAGCGCGGGCCGCAGCAGGTCGTTCATGCCCGCCCCGATGACCACCACGCGCCGCGCCCCCTGCCGCTTCACCCACAGGACGCGTGCCACGAGCACCGCCGCCGGCGCCACCAGCCAGCGGCCGGGCTCCAGGACCCACTCGAGCTCCATCCCGGCCACGCGCTGCGCCCAGCGGCGAGCGTAGTCCTCCAGCGGGAACTCGTCCCGGCCGCGCGCGTAGTCCACGCCGAAACCCCCACCCAGGTTGATGAGGCGGATGGCGGCGCCGCGTTCCTGCGCGCGCGCGCGGAACCGGAGGGCGAAGTCCAGGGCCTGCTCCAGGGGCCGCGGGTCGAGCATCTGCGAGCCCACGTGCAGGTGGATGCCGTCCACCCGCACGGGCGCGAACTCGGCGGACCGTTCCAGCGCGGCCAGCGCCGCCTCCGGCGGGAGGCCGAACTTCGCCTCGGCCGAGCCGGTGGCCACGTAGGGGTGCCCGGGCGCGACGATGGCGGGGTTGACCCGCAGGGCCACGCGCACCGCCGCCGCCCGATCCCGCGCCCGCGCGGCGAGCGCCTCCAGCTCCTCCGCGCTGTCCACGTTCACCGAGTGGGGGGCCTTCTCCACCGCCCACTCCAGCTCCGCGCGCGTCTTCCCGTTCCCGTTCACCACGCAGCCCGACAGGGGGAACCCCGCCTGCTCCGCGAGCAGCATCTCGCCGCGCGACACCACGTCCGCCCCCACGCCGAGCCGCGCCAGGCGCGCCAGCAGCCAGGGGAGCGCGTTGGCCTTCAGGGCGAAGGCCACGTGGGCGGCGAGCGGCGCGAACGCCGCCTGGAAGCGCCGGACGCGCTCGGCGATCTGGGCCGCGCTGTAGAGGTAGAACGCCTCGGCGTCGGGCCACGCCGCCCGCACGCGCGCCTCCGCCCGGGTGACCGGGAAGCCGTCGCAGCACAGCTCGCCGTCGCGGCGCGCGAAGCCCGCGGGGAGCGCCACCCGCCGCGCGTCCGCGCTCATGGCCGCAGGGCGGCGAGGAGGCGCTCGGCGCGCGCCAGCTCCTCGCGCGTGTTCACGTTCACGAACGAGAGCAGGTCGGGGTCGGCGCGGCGCACCACCTCCTCCTCCAGGACGCACGGGGCGAGCTCGAGCACCGCGGGAACCAGCGCGCGCTCGCCGCGGTCGAGGCGCGCCCGCAGCCGGCCGGCCCAGCCCGCCGGGT
>JBBIHL010000055.1:0-11026 GCA_037447075.1 Candidatus Eiseniibacteriota bacterium
CGCGTGCCCGGGGCGCGCCGGCGCGGCGCCGGCCAGCGCGCAGGCCAGCCCCAGGGCGGCACCGAGATTGCCGGGAAGCTTCATCTCTCTCTTTCCTCCCACCGCCGGCCGCGCCGAGGCGGCGGCGGCTCCAGACCCGTTCGGCTCGCTGCCTCCGCGCAGGACGGACGCGGCAGCAGCAGGGACTCCAAGCCGGAAGGCAGGACCTGCGCGAGGGTCGGCGGAGCGGCGCCCCGCCGGACGCGCGGCCTGCTAGGAGAGAGGAGGGGCCCGTGGAGAGGAGGGCGGCCGCGGGGTCGCGCCGGGGGGTCGGTGGAGGTCGGCGACGCGCCATCCCCGCCAGGCTGCCGGCGACGCGACCGGGGCGCCGGACGCGTCAGGAGCTTGGAAAACGGCGACGCCGGGGAACCCGGCCGCCTCGGCCCTCTCGAGGGCGGGCCCCTTGGCGGGCGCGAGCTGGACGCAGCACGGCGCGCTCGCCATGGAACCACAGGGCGACGCATCCCCGCTCTTCGCGGGCTGGGCATGGCCGCAATGGGAGGAGGCGCTTGCCCCAGGCGCTGCCTTGACCGGAGCAACGCACGGCATGTCGGACCGTCCGCTCCAGGCGCCCAGCGCACAGTAGTTGGTGCCCAGGACGAAGAGCGCCAGCGCGCCGATCGTGCGAGAGGCCCGCATGGGGTTTCTGGTCCAGCTCGAACGCATGGTCATCGCCCTCGAGCCCACTATCGGCTCATCGGTCCGTCGAGTTGTCTTCGCGGCGTCAATTCTGTCAGTCGGTCTGACGGATTGGCAGCCCGGCAGCCGTGCCGCCCTTTCGCGTTGGCTGGTCTCGCCAACCCGCGTCGCTCTACAAGTCTGCGCCGAATCGAGGGCAGCCCGAGCGGCACGGCCGCGGCCCGGCCATTGGCCACCAGGGGCTCACTTATTGCAAGGACCGGCCCAAAACCTTATAGATGTTCGTCAAGCGGTAGAGGCGCAGTTCGACAGCAGGCACCCGGGCGGGGTCCGCAGGGTGGTGGTCCACCGTGCTCCGGGCGCCATGGAATCGTCGAAGTGGGGGAACACGCCATGAAGCGATCCCTTGCGTTCACCGTCGCCCTCCTCACCTGCTCGACCCTCCTGCTGATCCTCAACGCCCGGCCGCCTTCTTCCCAGGCCACGCCGACCTACCTGGGCTCGGAGGCGTGCAAGGAGTGCCACCAAGAGCAGTGGGACGGTTTCCTCAAGAATCCTCACGCGCGCGCCGAGAAGGACGCCGCGGTGGTGGCCGAGCAGGTCGGCTGCGAGGGCTGCCATGGGCCGGGCTCGGCGCACGCGGCGGCCTCCGGCGACCGGAGCGACCCTGGCTTCGCCACCATCCGCAACTTCAAGGCCCTCGCGCCCGAGCAGGCCAGCGAGACCTGCCGCGGCTGCCACACCGCGGGCGACCAGCTCTACTGGGACCAGAGCCCGCACGCCCGGCGCGACGTGGCCTGCACCACCTGCCACTCGATCCATCATTCGCCGGCCGAGGCGACCACGCGGCTGCTCGCCAAGAAGAACGTGAACGAGCTGTGCCTGGGCTGCCACCGGGACAAGCGCCAGATGCTGGCCCGCACCGGCCACATGCCGCTGCGCGAGGGGGGCATGAGCTGCGTGGACTGCCACAGCCCGCACGGCACGGCCGGCCCCAACCAGGTCCGGGCGGCCTCCAACAACGACCTCTGCACCCAGTGCCACGCCGACAAGCGCGGCCCCTTCCTGTGGGAGCACGCGCCGGTGCGCGAGAACTGCCTCACCTGCCACGAGCCCCACGGCTCCAACAACGACAAGGTGCTGGCCGGCAAGCGGCCCTTCCTGTGCCAGCGCTGCCACATCGCGACGCGCCACCCCAGCACCCTCTACGACGCCCCCGACCTGGTGAGCAACCGGTTGTTCAACCGGTCGTGCACCAACTGCCATACCCAGATCCATGGATCGAATCATCCGTCGGGCAAGACGTTCCTCAGGTAGGAGGAGGATGGCCATGTCGAGAAGCCGATCTGCGCTCGGGTGGCTGCTCCTGGCGGGCGGTGTGGCGGTGGCGGCGGCGCCTGCCGTCGCCCGCTCGGAAGCCAATGCCACCTTCGGGTCCCAGTGGTGGACCCAGAATCGTGACGAAGCGAAGTTCATGGAGTTCCGCGAGGTGCCGCGGGGAGGATTCCTGCAGTCCTTCGTGGTGCGCGACTGGAGCGGGCGCAACGCCTGGTCCATCTACGGGACCAACGCGATCCGCCGCGACCAGATGGTGGACCTGGCCTGGAACAACGGGGCCCGCTGGGGCGTGAACGTGCGCTACCAGCAGATCCCCCACAACTTCAGCCGGATCGCGCGCTCGCCCTACGCCGAGGTCGCGCCCGGCGTGCTGGCGCTGCCGGACACGCTCCAGCGCACCAACCAGGAGAATCCCAACGCCTACACCAACATCATGACCGATCTGCTGGCCAGCGCGCCGCGCGTCCCGCTGGAGTTCCGCACCAACCTGGTGCGCGCGCAGGCGCGGGTCCGCCCGGCCCGGGGCTGGCAGGTGGAGGTCACCGGCACCGAGCGCAAGCGTTCGGGCAACAAGGCCTACGGGGGCGCCTTCGGCTTCAACAGCGCGATCGAGATCTGGGAGCCGATTGATCAGCGCATGCTGGACGGCGCCGTCAAGGCGAGCTACCACCGGGACCGCTACACCGTGATGGTGGACGCCGGGGTGTCGGTGTTCGACAACAACCTCTCCAGCCTGCGCTGGGACAACCCGAAGCGGCTCACCGACACCACGTTCGCCACCGCCTACACCGGCGGCAACGGCTCGGCGGCCGGCCAGCTGGCGCTCTATCCGGACAACCAGGTGGTGCGCGGCACGGTGGGATTGGCGGTGCAGCTGCCGCGGCGCAGCGCGCTCTCCGCCACGGTGGGCGTGAGCCAGAGCACCCAGGACCAGGATCTCCTGCCCTTCACGGTCAACACGCGCATCCCGGAGGCGGTGTCGAACCCGCTGCCCGCCAAGAGCCCGGACGCCAAGGCCACCGTGCTCAACGGCAACTACCGGCTCACCTCCCGCGCGGTGAAGGACCTGGTGGCCACGCTGCGCCTGCAGCACTACCGCTACGACAACCAGACGCCGGAGCTCACCTTCCCCGGCCACGTGCGCCTGGACCAGGTCTGGGAGCCGGGGCCCGAGGACACGCATCCCTTCGGGAACGAGAACCTGACCGCCGGGGTGGACCTGGACTTCACGCCCCTCTCCAAGGTGAGCGTGGGCGGAAGCTACGAGCGCCGCACCCGCGAGCACACCCTGCGCGAGATCGAGAAGGACAAGGAGAACGTCTTCGCCGCGCGCCTGCGGCTGCTGCCGCTCGAGAACGTGAGCGTCGAGGCGCGCTACCGCCACGGCGAGCGCGAGCTGGAGGATTCGACGTTCACCGAGGAGTACACGGACGACGCCGGCGTCCTGATCGAGCAGCCGGGCCTGCGGCGCTACGACCTGGCGGACCGCCGTCAGGACCAGGCCCGGGCCACCGTGGCGTGGTCGCCGACGGACAAGCTCGACCTCACCGGCTACTACGCCTTCCTCCGGGACGACTACTTCCACACCCCGCTCGGCCTGCAGGAGCAGGAGCAGCACGTGGTGACGGCCCAGGCCACGCTGCACCCCACCGAGCGCGTGGACCTGGGGGGCGGCTACGGCCTGGGCATCAATCGCACCACGCAGCGGTCCCGGGAATCGGGCGCCAGCATCTCGACCAACCCCAACGTCGACTGGCGGGCCAAGCTCCAGGACCGCGACGACTTCATCTTCGCGCAGGCCGGGTGGCAGGCGTGGAAGGACAAGCTGTCGCTGAACGGCACCTACGAGTTCAGCCGGTCGTTCGGGGAATACGAGCTGAGCAACCCGGCCGGCACCGCCCAGGACCTGCCGTCCACGCTCTACCGGCGCCACGACGTCACGGTGGAGGCGGTCTACAAGTGGCTGGCCAACGCCGACCTGGTGGCGCGCTACGGCGTGGAGGACTTCCACGTGGTGGACTTCGCCAGCGTGAACGTGCCTCTGCTGAACCCGGCGACCTCGGCGCTGGGTCCCGCCAACGCGGTCTACCTGGGCGACGGGGTGCAGACCTACCGCGCGCACCTGGTGTCGGGGATGGTGCGCTACCGCTTCTAGGACCCCCGCCACGCGCGAAGCCCGGCGGCGCCGTGCCGCCGGGCTTCGTCTTGGAAGCCGTGCCGCGCCGGAGAGGCCGCGCTACGGCCGGGGCGGCGTCCGGCTCAGGACGCGCACGTAGGCCACCAGGTCCTTGATCTGCGCCGGCTGCAGCGTGAAGGTCCACGCCGGCATGTAGACCGACTTCCCCATGTGCCCGCCGCCCAAGGCGATCACGTCGTAGATGTCCTGGTCGGTCTTGGGCGCGAAGTAGGCGTTGTCGGTGAGGTCGCGCGGGCGGATGTTGGCGCGCACCCGCAGCGAGTCGGCGTTCAGCCCGTCACCCCTCCCCTCGGGACCGTGGCAGCCCGAGCAGTAGTAGACGAAGAGCTTGCGCCCCTCGGCCGGGATGCCGACCGGGGCCTCGAGATACTTCTGGATCGTGCCGCTGGGGACTCCCGGCTTGAGGTCGGGCAGGGCCAAGACGTAAGCCACGACGTCGTCCACCAGCTGGCGGTTGAGCCGCTCGCCCCAGGCAGGCATCAGGTTGGAGCGGCCCGTGTGCCCGCCCCCGGTCACCACCACCTTGCGCACTCCGGCCTCGCCCAGGAACTTGAGCCGCGCGGCGTCGTCCAGCCGCGCCACGGTGACGCCTTGCGCCTTGAGGGCCACCGCCAGCGGGCCGTCCCCCGCGCCCGCGTCGCCGTGGCACATGGCGCAATAGGCGAGGAAGCCCTGCGCGCCCCGCGGCGGCACCGCGGTGGTGTCCACCGCCGAAGTCGTCTGCCCGGCGGCCGCCTGCTGCCCGCCCGCCGGCTGCCGGGAGCACTGGGAGAGCAACACCGGAAGCGCGACGACGAGCGCCGCGGCGCACAGGCCCCGTACCACGTTTCGCATTCCTGTCCTCTCCTTTCCCGTTCTCGCGGTGAGTCCGCGCCGTGGGGCAGCGCAGCGCCGGTAATGTAGTGCCTGGCGCGGGGACTGACAACCGGCGACCCCGGGCGGCGGGGTCATGACGGGAAGCCGCGTCTTGCGCTGCAATCAGGGGACCCGCCTCCCACCGCTGCCGCCCCGCCGGGCGCGGCTTGCACATCCTATAATCCCAATTATAATCCGTGTAAGTGGAGGTCGCCGTGGCCCTTTCGTCGGAAGCGATCCAGGTTCTGCGTGACCTGAACCCTTGGTGGGCGAACCCGTCCCTGGTTCGACCCGAGCCCCCCCAATACCAGCGCCCGCTGATCGCGGAGCTCGCGACGCGCTTGAAGCGCCCCCAAGGCCTGATCGAAGTCCTACGCGGACCGCGGCAGGTGGGCAAGACCACAGGGCTCTTCCAAATCATCCGGGAGCTCATCCGCTCCGGCACGCCCGCGACCGATCTCTTGTTCGTTCGGTTCGACCTCGAGGTGCTCCGCGCAGAGCCGGCCGCGCTTCGGAACATCTTCAGATGGTACGTCCAGGAAATCAGGGGACGCCCCCTGGAGCAGAAGTCCCCCTCATACCTGTTCCTGGACGAAGTGCACAAGCTCCGGCGATGGAGCGACGAGATCAAGCACCTTGGGGACACCTTCCCTGTCCGGATGATCCTGACGGGATCGTCGAGCGTCCTCGTCGCCCGCGGCGGTCGAGAGAGCCTCGCAGGGCGCGCCATCTCCACCGAGCTGCCCACGTTTTCCTTCAGGGAGATCCTGGAGTGCTGGTCCCCGGCGGCGGCGGCGGTTCTGCCGCCGCGGATCCGCTTCAATGACGTATTCGAGAACGCGCTGGTGGACAGCGTCGAACACTTGGAGGGGCTGAAGCCGCAGCAGAAGCTGTCCGTCCGACGACGCTTGGAAAGGTACTACTCGCGGGGGGGCTATCCCAGACTCCACAGCGGGGAGATCGAAGAAGACCGGTGGGCCGACTACCTGACCGAGACCATCTTCCAGAACGTTCTTGGTGCGGACATTCCCGACCTGTTCCCCGTCCGGACGCCCGGTCTACTCCGGTTCCTGTACCTCTCGATTGCACGTCTGACGGGGAATGAGATCTCACAAGCCACTCTCGCCCAGTCGGCGAACGCCGCCAACATCCAGACCAACCAGGTCACGG
The DNA here is from genome assembly GCA_037447075.1 of Candidatus Eiseniibacteriota bacterium. Taxonomy (GTDB): domain Bacteria; phylum Eisenbacteria; class RBG-16-71-46; order RBG-16-71-46; family RBG-16-71-46; genus JBBIHL01. Next base: position 6,239 of record JBBIHL010000055.1, read on the forward strand.
TCGGCCAGTACCTCCATTACCTCGCGGATGCGCTGCTCATACGCGAGTTCCGCAGATACCCGCTGGCGAAGAAGGCCACGGCTCGCGTCCCGGCAAAGATCGCGCTTACGGATCTCGGCGTGCGGAACGCCGTGTTCCGAGGCGCGCCATCGCTCTGGGAATCGGATCCGACCCACGTTGGCCCACTGGTGGAGACCTTGGCTCAGACCGTGATTCGGGACCACAACCTGCAGGTGCACTTCTTCCGCGACTATGAGGACCCCGGCAACCGGAGAAGCCCCATACGCGAGGTGGACTTCGTTGCCGAGGCAATCGATGGCCGGGTTCTGGCGGTCGAAGTGAAATTCCGCCGCCGGATCCAGGATGAAGATCTCGCTGGCCTTCGGGTCTTCCAGAGGCGGTTCAAGCCGGTGCTGAGCGTCGTCGTGACCCGCGATCGGCACGACTGGCATGCGGAGACCCGGACACTCCTGGTTCCCCTGCAGAGCTTTCTCCTGGCCTTCTGACCGGCTCCGGGGGCCCGCCGGGGTCGGGTCTTGCGCTACGAGCCGGGCAGGCCGCGCCGCCTCAGTACCCCTCGCCTTCCGCCGCGGCCGCCGCCTTGCCGCGGTGGAGGCGGAAGAGGACGACCAGGTAGAGCGCCGCCAGCGGGAACCCCACCACCCACCAGCGCAGCGCGGTGCGCAGCCCGGCGGGGTCGTTGCTCACCGCGTAGGCCGTCAGGGAGAGGGCCGGGTCGGGGACGGCACGCAGCAGATCGGGGAACATCGAGGCCGCGGTCGCGCCGAGCATTCCCAGGATGAAGCCCGAAGAGCCGAGGAAGGCCGCGAGCGCCCGCTGGCGGCGCAGCCCGGCGAAGACCGCGACCAGCCCCGCCAGCGCGACCGTGACGCAGAGCCAGGCGAGCGGCCGGGAGACGAACGCGCGGAACATGTCCGAATGCACGATGACCGTGGCCCAGGCCACGAGCGGCCAGCCCAGGGCGATCCCGAGCGCGAAGCGCCGCGCCAGCGGGCGGCTGCGGGCCTGGACGGCCCCGTCGGTCTTCCAGCCGAGGAAGGTCGCCCCGTGCAGCACCAGGGTCAGCAGGGCGAAAACGCCGACCAGCACGGTGTACCAGTCCAGAATGCCCACCGGAGGGGGCACGCGGAAATCGGTGAACAGCGCGAGCCCGAACCAGCTGTCGCGACCCAGCGGCAACCCGCGCAGCAGGTTGCCGAGTGCGGCGCCGAAGAAGACCGCCAGCAGCCCGCTCGCCACCGCGAGCGTGGCGTCCCAGAAGGCGCGCCACAGCGGGTCGGTCACGTGGCTGCGGAACTCGATCGAGACCCCGCGCAGGAGCAGGCACCAGAGCACCAGGAAGATGGCGAAGTAGAAGCCCGAGAGCCCGGCCGCGAGCGCCGGCGGGAAGGCCACGAAGAGCGCGCCGCCGGCCGCGAGCAGCCACACCTCGTTGCCGTCCCAGTACGGCCCGATCGCCGCCAGCACCTGCCTGCGCTCGGCGTCGGTGCGCGCCACCCACAGGTGGAGCGCTCCGGCACCCAGGTCGAACCCGTCGAGCACGAAGTAGAGCGTGAGCATGAGGGCGACCACGCCGTACCAGAGCTCAACCACGGGTCCCCTCGGCGCCGGGCCGACCGGGGCCCGTGGGCGATCTCGCGTCCGACCAGGAAGAGGAACAGCGCGCCGAGCACCAGGTAGAGGCCGCAGAAGCCGATCAGGGTGAAGAGCGCGGTACCGGAGTGCACCGTGGGGCTCGCGCCACGGACGGTCCGCATCAGGCCATAGACCACCCACGGCTGGCGCCCCAGCTCGGTCGTGAGCCAACCCGCCGTGTTCGCGATGTAGGGGAACGGAAAGGCGAGCATCAGCGCCCACAGCACGGGACGGCTGCGCTCGAGCCGGCCGGCGGCGTCCAGCAGCGCGGCCAGCGCCATGACCGCGATCATGAGGGTGCCGAGACCGGCCATGACGTGGAAGGCGTAGTAGAGGAGCTCGATGTTGTCCGGCCAATCGGGTTCCGGGAACTCGAGCAGGCCGGGAACGTCGCGGTGGAACGTGCCGAAGGCCAGGAAGCTCAGCATCCCCGGGACCTGGATCGGGTTGTCCAGGCGGCGCTGCTTCACGTTGGGCTGGCCGATGAGCGTGATGCCCGCCATGGGCCCGCTCGCGAATCGGCCCTCCATGGCCGCCAGCGCCACCGGCTGGTAGCGGGCGACGAGCTTCGCCTGGTGGTCCCCGGTGGGGAACGCCACGAGCACGCTGGAGGCCAGGCCGGCCCAGCCTCCCAGCCGCAGGAAGCGGCGCGCGGCCCCCCGTGGCGGCCCTGCAGCGCGTAGGCGGCGCCGACCGCCGCCATCACGAAGCTCGCCGTGACCACCGAGGCGGTCATGTTGTGGGCGTAGGCGCCGAGCGCCCACGGGTTGAGGAGGAAGCCCCAGAAGTCCGCCAGCCGCAGGGCGCCGTCGGGCGCGAGCTCGTGGCCGACCGGGTGCTGCATGAAGGAGTTGGTGGCCACGATGAAGTAGCCCGAGAGCCAGCTCCCCGCGAACAGCGCCCACGCGGCCAGATAATGGCCCACGCGACCCAGGCGGCGCTCGCCCCGGACCAGGAGCGCCAGGAAGCTGGACTCCAGGAAGAACGCGAACAGGCCCTCCATCGCCAGCGTGTCCCCGACGACGCGGCCCGCGAAGCGTGAGAAGCCGGCCCAGTTCGTGCCGAACTGGAACTCCATGGGGACGCCGGTGACCACGCCCACCGCGAAGTTGAGGCCGAAGATCCGGATCCAGAAGCGCGCCGCGTCGTCCCAGCCCGGGTCGCGGCGCAGCAGGGCCAGCGACTTCATGACCACGATGAGCAGCGCGAGCCCCATGGTGAGCTGGGGAAAGAGGTAGTGGTAGACGACGGTGAAGGCGAACTGGAGCCGGTGCCAGAAGACCGGGTCGCTGGGCATCGGGGCGATGTCCTCGGGGAACCGCCGGGGGCTTCACTCGCGGCCGGCGGCCGCGGCAGCATAGTCCACCGGCCGCACGCTCGCCACGTGCGCGGCTTGTGCCCCTCTGGCCCATTCCCTATACTGCCGCGGCCGGTTTTCGGACCCCCCTGCCACTCCTCAAGACCCGAGGCGTCATGGCAGCCCCGACCGAATCGCAGGCTCCGGCCGCTCCCCTCCAGCAACCCGCTCCCCGCCGTCAGTTCCTGGCCTGGCTCTCGCGCGCCTTCATGGCCCTCTGGGGCCTGGGCACCGCCGGCGTGGTGGGCGCCTACCTGCGCGCCCCCGAGCGCGGGGAGCGCATTGCCGAGCGCATCGTGCGCGTGGGGCTGCTGGACGACTTCCCGATCGGGGAGGGACGCCTGGTGCGGCACGGCACCACGCCCTTCTACGTGGTGCGGATGGACGCCCAGCGCGTGGTGGCGCTCTCGGCCGTGTGCACCCACGTGCGCTGCATCCTGGGCTTCGACCGCGAGCGCCGCTCGCTGTCCTGTCCGTGCCACGACGGGCGCTTCGACCTGGCGGGCAACGTGCTGGGCGGCCCCCCGCCACGCCCCCTCCCCAACTACTCGGTGTCGGTGCGCGCGGGCGAAGTGTTCGTGCACCTATGAGCGATGCGCCCGCGGGCGGGGCTCCCGGCCCGCGCCGATCCTGGCTGGACTGGCTCGAGCGCCGGGTCAACCTCACCGAGATCCTCTCCTTCCTCACGCACTTCGGCTTCGTCTACACGCCGGTGGACACCTCGCGGCCGCTGCGCGAGACGCTGCGCGAGCTGGGCCAGGAGCCGGTGCCCGCCTACACTCGCGGACCGCGGGTGCTGGGGCTGTTCGCCGCCATCCTGTTCGCGCAGCAGGTCATCACCGGGGTGCTCCTCGCCTACTACTACCGCCCCACGCCCGACGCCGCCTTCGCCAGCACGCGCACCATCGTGCGCGACCTGCCGTTCGGCTGGTTCGTCCACCAGATCCACTCGTGGGGAGCCTGGCTGCTGATCGCGGTGATCGTGGTGCGCCTGCTGCGTCTGTTCTGGGACGGGCTCTACCGCGCGCCTCGCGAGGTGCTGTGGTTCAGCGCGGTGGCGATGGCCTGGCTGGTCCTCCAGTCGGACTTCACCGGACGGCTGCTCACCTGGGACGTGCGCTCCTACTGGTCGGTCGTGCGGGGCATGGAGGTGGTGCACGCGTTGCCCATCGTCGGTCCGGCGCTGGCCTTCCTGCTGGGCGGACGCGTGGTGAACGACGACGTGCTGATCCGCTTCTACGTCCTCCACGTGGTGGCGCTGCCGGTGTTCTACGCCGCCTTCCTCTACCTCACGTTCGCCACGCTGCGACGCGTGGGCTTGAGCCCGGGGCCGGGCGCATCGTCGGGCCCCACCACCACCTACCGGGACCACATGTACTCGATGTTCATCCTCATGGTGCTCACCTTCGGGGCGCTGGTCTCACTCGCCGTGTTGCTGCCCTTCCCGTTCCGCACCGCGGCCGACCCCTACTCCACCCCCGCCGGGGTGCGCCCGCCCTGGTACATGCTGGCGCCCTACGCGGTGCTGCAGAAGGGCTTCCTGCCGGCATGGGTCCGGGGGCTGGGGCTGATCGCCGCCGCCGTGGCCGTGTTGCTCCTGCCGCTGCTCCTGCGCGGTCCCGGGGGCCCGGCGCAGACGCGGCGGGTGCGCGTCTGGGGCGCGCTGGCGCTGGCGGTCTGGATCGTCCTCAGCGTGGCGGGATACCTGCTGGACCGGGGACGCTGAGGCGATGCCGAGCGCCTTCGTGCGGGGTGCCCCGGCGGCCCTCCTGGTG
>JBBIHL010000056.1:0-10953 GCA_037447075.1 Candidatus Eiseniibacteriota bacterium
CGCCAGACCCGCGGCGGCGCCGGGTCCGCTGGGATTGCCCAGGTAGACCCGCGCCCGTCCCAGATCGAAGTCGAAGAACGAGCTGAAATAACGCGGCCCGCCCGTGGCCACGTCCGAGTAGCCGTCGCCGTTGACGTCGCCCGCCCCCGCCACCACGTGCCCGACGTTCTCGTAGGGGACGTCGCCGTACGATGTCCACACCGGGGCGGCCCCCAGGCCCGTGCTGGAGCCCAGGTAGACCTGGGCCATCCCCGCGTCGAGCGTGGTTGGGAAGGATGGGGGATCGTAGAAGACGGCTCCCACGACGTCGCTGAAGCCGTCGCCGTTCACGTCCCCGGCGGAGGCCACCGAGGAGCCGAATCCCGCGTTGGCCTGGCCGCCGAAGCGCTGCCAGAACGCGCCGGTCTGGAGCCCGCCGGCGGAGCCCAGGTAGCAGCGCACGGTGCCCTCGCCCGGGGCGCCGTTGTACCAGAACGGGGCGCCCACGATCACGTCGCTGAAGCCGTCCCCGTTCACGTCGCCCGCGGTGGCCACCGCGTTGCCGAAGTAGGCGTCATCCTGGTATTCGGTGATGATCTGCGGCGGGGCCACGCGTATCCCTCCCGCCGTGCCGTAGTAGACCAGCATCCGGCCGGCGTTCGGATGGAAGAGGTTCACGATGAAGGGGTCTCTCGACCTGAAGCCGCCCTGCCCGATCACGATGTCGCCGAACCCGTCCCCGTCCACGTCGCCCGCGCCGCCGCCCGACCCTCCGAAGTGGCTGTTGGCCTGGCCGCCCTGGCCCGACCAGATCGGGGTGCTGTTGAGCCCTCCGGGGCCGCCGAGGTAGAGGTAGGCCCGCCCCTCGTCGGTGAAATCCCTCTCGTCGTAGGAGGCGCCCACCAGGACGTCGGCGTAGCCGTCCCCGCTCACGTCTCCCGCTCCCGCCACGAAGCTGCCGTACGCGCTGCCCAGGCTGGGGCCGGACAGCGTGAGCGCGGGCGCGGCGATGGGAAGCCCCCCCAGGCCTCCGTACCAGAGGTAGGCGCGGCCGGACGTGGCCTGGCCGTTGGCGGCCACCACCACGTCGTCGTAGCCGTCGTTGTTGATGTCCCCCGCTCCCGCCACGCCGCTGCCCACGTAGCCGCCGGCCAGGGTCCCCAGGTAGGACCAGCCGGGGGTCGGGTTGAGTCCGGTGGGGCTTCCGTAGTGGAGGAAGGCGGCGCCGTCGTCGCCGCCCACGTTGTCGTAGAAGGGCGCTCCCACCAGGACGTCGTCGTAGCCGTCCCGGTTCACGTCCCCCGCCCGCGCCACCGACCACCCCAGGACCGCTCCGTTCTGCGAGCCCACCGCCTGGAGATTCGGCTGCGCCGCCACCAGGTTGGCGGAACCCTTGAACAGGTAGGCGCGCCCCGCGTCGCTGGGCCCGGTGGAAGGTGCTCCCACCAGGAAGTCGCTGTAGCCGTCGCCGTCCACGTCCCCCGCCGTGGCCACGCTGTTGCCGAACAGCTGTCCCTCCCCGATGATGTCCACCCCGCCCGTCCTGCTCCAGACCGGGGTGAACGAGGGGGTGCCGGGTCCGCCGAGATAGAGGTCGGCCCGACCACGGGTGCGGTAGAGCGTGCTCGGGTTGTAGTAGCAGTTGGATCCCGCGATGAAGTCGGCGTAGCCGTCGCCGTTCACGTCGCCGGCGGTGGCCACGCTGGAGCCCATGCTGTCCCCCACCGCCTGGCCGTAGTAGTTGTAGTTGAAGCCGATGTAGGGAGGGGTTCCCTTTCCCAACACCAGCTCGAAGCCGCCGCCGCCCGAGTAGCCGAAGCTCGAGAAGCCCGGGTAGCCGACCAGCAGATCGGCGTAGCCGTCCCCGTTCACGTCCCCGGCGGTGGCCACCGAGTGGCCGGTGCGCGAGCCCACCGAGATGCCGCTGAAGTCGTGGCCGGCGTCCAGGACCGGGCTCGACCCGGTGCCGAGGAAGAACGTGAACTCGCCCTGCCCAGCGGGACCGCCGCCGGGAGCGCCCACGATCACGTCGCTCAAGCCGTCGCCGTTCACGTCGCCCGCCGTGGCCACGCTGAAGCCGAAGTTGCCGTTGGTGTATCCGCCCGAGGAAGCCCAGTCGGCGTTTCCGGTGGTGCCGGTGGTGAAGCTGGTTCCGAACCCGCTGCGGCCGAGCCACAGGAAGGCCTGCCCCTGGTTCGACCCGCCGTTGGGCGCGGTGGGGGCGCCGACGACGATGTCCGAGTAGCCGTCGCCATTGATGTCGCCCGCCGAGGCGATCGAGGGGCGCAGCGACGCCCCCGGGCACTGGAACCGCCAGTCGCCGCTCGAAATCCCCCTGGCCCTCTTGAAGCCGCCCGCGTCACCCAGGAAGACGAAGGCGTAGCCGTAGCTGCCCCCACCCCGCTGGGCCACCAGGATGTCGTCGTAGCCGTCTCCGTTCACGTCGCCCGCGCAGGCCACGCTGAGGCCGGCGTTGGCGGCGAAGCTCCCCGGGTAGAACCACCAGGAGGGGCCGACCGGCAGGCCGCTGGCCGAGCCGAAGTAGATGAACGCCGATCCGGCGTCGCCCGCGGGCTCGTCGTCGGATGGCGCGCCGATCACCACGTCGCTGTACCCGTCGCCGTTCACGTCCCCCGCGGTGGAGACCGACCAGCCGAAGAAGTCGTAGCCGCCGGTGCCGCCGTCGGACCACGCCTCGGTCGTGGTGATGGGGTCCACGACGATGGGGTATTCCGCGCCGGCGTCGGCGATGCGGATCTCGAGATTCCGCCGGGGGGCGAACCGCGCCTCGACCGGCCTGCCCTTGGCATCGAACGCCTTGAGCTGGGCGTAGGTCAGCCGCCCGAGCCCCTCGCGGTCGGTGAAGACGATCTCCCGCGCGTCGCGTCCCGGGCGCGGAGTGAGGTCGCCCGAGAGCGACAGCGACAGAACCACGTCGCCACCGCGCTTCCCGCCGCGCGGCGGCTCCGCCAGCGTGAAGCCCTGCTCCACGCCGTGCTCGTCGTTCACGAACCACTCGGTCAGCCACGGCCGCTCGCGCCGGATGGTGGCCCGGCCTTCCCGGGCGGAGAGGCGGCCGGGGGGTACCTTCCGCACCGCGCCCTCGCGGCCGAAGGCCGCCAGGCTCAGCCCGAGCCGGAAGGGCGCCGACGACGCCAGGCGCGGGGTGAACTCGACCCCGCTCGGCGTGACCCGGGTGCGCAACCCCTGCGCGCGATTCGGGGCCGAATAGGCATCGAGGCCGCGGGCCTGGAAGGCGTATTCCATCCTCGCGATGCCGGCCTGGGCCTGGGCGAGCCAGTCGGCCGGGACGTTCGCGTCGCCGCTCGCCGAGGCGGGCACGGCGCCGTCCGCGACGGTGGCGCCGTTCGAAGTGAGCGCCCCGGCCTGGCTCGGACCCGGCACCGAAGCGAGGAGCAGCAAGAGCAGGGAGACGATGACCGCGCGCGCGCCGCGATGGCCGAGTCGGATTACAGAGGACACGGGACGAACCTCCTGTTGAGGGGCCTAGGCTTTCCACTGTCCACGCCACGCCCCGCGGGCAGGACCTGGCCGGCCGCTGCCACGGCTGGGTCCAGGGGCTAACGGGATGGAGACAGCGCCCCCCACGGAATCACAGGGAAGGGCGAGAATCGCGGGCGGGGGCGGGGAGCAGGCGGGCTCCCGCCGCGCCTGGTGCGCGCGCCGACCCTACTCGGGGCCGGGGCGGCTCGAGTCCGGGGTTTCCGGATCGGTGCCCCGGTCCCGCTCGTCCCGATCGAAGCGGCCGTCACGGTCGGCGTCCACGCCCATGCGCACGCCGCACCCCGGCGGCACGCCGGTGAAGGTGATCTCACCGCCCGGCATGGCGAGCCTCCGCAAGGCCTCGGCGTCGAGCCTGCCCTCCGCGCGGCGATCGGACTGGAACGTGCCGTCGCCCATCAAGACCCAGCCGCGTTGCTGCCCGTTCGCGACCCCTTTGGCGATGAGGTCGCAGACGCCGCGGCGCGCCAACCGCACCAGGGTGTCCAGCGTGGCGACTCGCGCGGCGCCGCTTCCCTCCGGATCGCCGAACGTCACCTGGCGACCCACCGCGGGCGGCATGCCGGTATCGAACGAGAGCAGGAACGCCTCCAGGTCGCGTCGCTGGGCGAGCGCGACCGCGCCGGCCCCGGGCAGGAAGTGCTTCGATTCGAGGAATCCCGCGATGCTCGCCGCCGAGCCGTCGTGGGCGAAGGCGGCCTTCCGGTAGAGGCCGCGCAACCGCGCGACCTTCATGTCCTGCGAGATGCCCAGGACGCGGCCGCTCACCAGGCGGCCGTCCGTGCCGCTGGGGCCGGAATGGCAGTCCGCGCAGCGCCGGCCGTCCCGGAGCACCCGCCGCCGGAACAGGTGTTCCCCCCGCGCGGCGCCCGGCCCCGCAACGCTTCCGTCCAGGCGAAGTCGGGGATTGGGCGGCTGTCGCAGGGAGAGCAGGAACCTTTCCAGCGACGCCATGGCCGAATCCGGCAGGGGCGCGGCCCGCCCCAGCAGATCCACGAACGTGCGGTTGAAGGCCGCCAGGTCCGGCCGGTCGCCGCGCCAGTGGAAGGGCTCCAGTCCGCGCAGGCCGCGCAGCGAGAGCGTGACCATGGGGCCCTTCATGGGATCGAAGCCCGTGAGGCCGGCGTCGGTCTCCCCGTGCGGCGGCGGCTCGCGGGCCCCGCGCGGATCGCCCAGGTCCCAGGCCAGCCGGTCGGAATCCCCGAACAGGTGGCACGAGCTGCACGACTGGTCCCCGTGCGCCGAGTTGCCCCCGCTGTAGAAGTGGCGGCGGCCGTTCACGACCTCGTCCGGCGTCGGGTCGAAGCCGAGGCTGGCGATGGCCACCCGGCCGAGCGTCGTCAGGTCCAACGTCTCGAGCTGCTCGCGAAAGCGGTCGAGCACGTAGAGCCGGCTGCGCCGGGCATCCACCGCCAGGCCGCTCGGGCCGCCGGCCACCGGCACCCGCGCCACCACCCGGCCGCCGGGGGCGAGCACGCCCACCTTGTCGGTGCCCAGGCACGCCACGTAGAGGCGGTCCCCCGATGGGGAAAACGCCAGGTCCATGGGCTGGCCCAGGGCGGAATCGGTCTCCGCCAGGGAGCCGGGCAGCGAGTCGTGGCGGACGTGCGGGTTCAGCGTCCGCAGCTTCAGGTCGCCCGGCACGCTCCACAGCGCGAGCCGCGTCTCCACCACGAAGCCGCGCAGCCGGGGCTCGAACCGCACCAGGTTGCGCGCGTCACCCCCCGCCGCGGCGACCGTGCCGTCCAGCGGGCTCACGGCCAGCGCGAGGACGTGGCTGCCCACGCGTTCCAGGGTGCGGGCCACGGCGTTGGTCGCGACGTCGAGCTCCACGACGTCCACGTCCTGCGGGGCGGCCGGCAGCTGCGCGCTCCAGTCCTGCAGGCGGTCGTCCACCCAGCGCCCGCCCTGCCACTGCACCACGAGCCCCACCGCGGGCGCCGGACCCAGCGCCGGGTCCCGGGGCGGATCGGGCGCCGGGGCGCGGGCGCCCACGGATTCGGCCGGCACGGTCGTGGTGCGGTTGCCGCCCTCGAACAGGGCGACGTAGACGCGCGTGCGCGCGGCGTTGGCGGCGAGGGTGCGCGGCGCGCGGCCGGGCAGACGGATGATGGTGGCGGGCTTCGCCAGGGAGTCCGGGTCGAAGACCTTGACGGCGTCCTCGCCGCCCACCGAGACGTAGGCGCGCTCCGGCTCGCCGGCGAAGACCACGTCGTTCGGCTCGTCGCCCACGCGCAGGGTGGCGCGCACGTTGCCGGTGCCGAGGTCCACGATGCTCACGCCGTCCGAGACCTGGTTCACCACCCAGGCCTCGCGGTCGTTGCGCGCCGCCACGGCGACCGGCTCCAACCCCACGGGGATGACGCGGATGCGCCGGGGAGCCGGGCCGGCGAGATCGAACACGGCGAGCGCCGCCCCGGGCGTGTTCACCGCGAGCAGCGTGCTCCCGTCGGGGGTGAGCGCGAGGGGATGCACGTGGGCGCTCTCGAAGTTGACGAAGTCGGCGGGCGGGGCCGGCGAGCGGGTGGCCGCGAGTCCGCCGGCCAGCAGGGCTGCACCGGCCAGCAGCCGGCGCCCATGGGGAACGCGGATGGCCATCGGCGCCATCGTAGCGGACCGGCCTCCCTTCCGATATCATCCCCGGCTTCCCGGGCCGCGGCCGACCGGAGACCCGACGATGACGCCCTCCAGCAGCTCCCTCCCCGCCCCGGGCCAGTTCCTGCCGCGCGAGCTGATCCACGAGGTGTTGCGCCTGGCGCTCGCGCGCGGCGGCGACTTCAGCGAGGTCTACGGGGAGTACACCGTGCACACCGGCCTCACGCTGGAGGAGGAGCGGCTCAAGAGCGTGGAGTACTCCGTCTCGCAGGGCGTCGGCATCCGCGTGTTCAAGGGCGAGCAGGTCGGCTACGCCTACGTGGACGGGTTCGACGCGGCCGACCTGCGGGAGGCGGCGCGGGCCGCGGCCAGCATCGCGCGCGACGGGAGCGCGGGCGCATCGCCCCGGCCGCTGCAGGTGGCCGAGCGGCGGCCACCCTTCGTGTTGAGCGCGCCGGCGCCGCTGGTGCTGGACGAGGAGCGCAAGATCGAGATGTGCCGGCGCGCCGACCAGGCCGCGCGCGACCACGACCGGCGCGTCGCCGAGGTCACCGTGACGCTGGGGGACGCCTGCAAGAGCATCCTGGTGGCGAACAGCGAGGGGCTGCTGGCCGAAGACCGCCAGTTCCTGATCCGCCTCGCCGTGACCGCGCTGGCGCTGGAGGGCAGCGGCCGCCAGCAGGGCTTCGCCACTGCGGGCGGCTCGGTGGAGGCCGACTACTTCGACGCCACCCTCACCCCCGAGGAGACGGCGCGCCGCGCCGCCGCCACCGCCGTCACGCTGCTCGGCGCCCGCGATGCCGAGGCCGGTGCCTATCCGGTGGTGGTGGGCCCGGGCTGGGGCGGCGTCATGGTGCACGAGTGCTTCGGCCACAGCCTGGAGGGCGACGGCATCCGCAAGAAGAGCAGCATCCGCGCCTTCCAGACGGGGCAGCAGGTGGCCGCTCCCATGGTGACCATCGTGGACAGCGCGCTGGTGCCGCACGGGCGCGGCTCGTTCGCCATGGACGACGAGGGCACGCCCGGGCAGAAGACCGTCGTCGTCGAGGACGGCATGCTCACCGGCTTCCTCTGGGACCTGCTCAACGCCCGGCTGACCGGCAACCGCTCCACCGGGAACGGACGGCGCACCAGCTACCGCGACTTCCCGCTGCCGCGCATGACCAACACCTACATCGAGGCCGGCCGGGACGAGCCCGGCGACATCATCGCCTCGGTGAAGGACGGCCTCTACTGCAAGCACCTGGGCGGCGGCTCGGTGAACCCGGCCGACGGCAACTTCTCCTTCGAGGTCACCGAGGCCTACAAGATCGAGGGCGGCAGGCTCACCTACCCGGTGCGCAACGCCACGCTCACCGGCAACGGCACCGACGCGATGATGCGCATCGAGCGCGTGGGGCGCGATCTCACCGTGGACACCACCACCGGCAGCTGCGGCAAGCAGGGCCAGTGGAAGCCGGTGGGGGTGGGCCAGCCCACGGTGAAGTTCACGGCGCTCACCGTGGGCGGGACGCGAGCGTGAGCGCGGCGGCGCCCGACCACGCCGCCATCGCCCGCCGGGCGGTGGAGCGGGCCCTCCAGGCCGGCGCCCACGAGGCCGAGGCCTACGTGGAGGAGGTCCGGGCGCTCTCCGTGCGGGTGAACGGCGGCGCCGTGGAATCGGTCAAGCACTCGTCGCTCCACGGGCTGGGGCTGCGCGTGATCGTGGACCAGAAGGTGGGCTTTGTCTCGACCAACGACCTGCGCGAGGCGACCGTGGCCGACCTGGCCCGCCGCGCGGTGGCCCTGGGCCGGCACGCCACCGCCGACCCGGCGAACGGCCTGCTGCGCGAGGCCGCGCCGACCCCGCCCGAGCAGTCCCTCGGCACCCACGACCCCGAGGTGGCCGCGCTCCCGGCCGAGTGGCACGTGGCCCGCGCGCTCGAGCTGGAGCGCACGGCGCTCGCGCTGGATTCCCGCATCCAGCGCACCGACGGCTGCTCGGTCAGCTCGCGGCGGGGCGAGTTCCACCTGGCGCTGCAGCCGCGATTCCGGCTGGTCGCCGGGGGTCTCGGCCTACGTGGTGCCGCTCGCCGCCGACGCCGGCGGCAAGCAGCGCAGCGGCGGCTACGGCATGAGCAAGCGGCGGCTGGCCGACCTGGACCCGGCCGAGAGCATCGCCCGCGAGGCGGTCAAGCGGGCGGTGGAGATGATCGGGGCGCGGCCGGTGGACGCCGCGCGCGTGCCGGTGGTGATGCACCCCGACGTCGCCGGCGCGTGGCTCTCGGAGATCTTCGACGCCTTCTCGGGCGAGAGCGTCATCAAGCGGGAGTCCTGGCTCACCGGCAGGCTGGGGGAGGCCATCGCCTCGCCCCTGGTCACGCTGGTGGACGACGGCGTGATGCCCCGTGGGCTCGGCACCGAGCCCTGCGACGACGAGGGGGTGCCGTGCCGCAGGAACGTGCTGGTGGACCGGGGGGTGTGCGCGATGTTCGCCTACGACCTCTACCACGCGCGGCGCGCCGGCACGGAACCCACCGGGAACGCCAATCGGGGCTACTCGGCCCTGCCCGCGATCGGCTACCGCAACCTCTACCTGGCGCCGGGCGCGAGCACGCCCGCCGCGATCCTCGAGAGCGTGGAGCGAGGGTTCTACATGACCGACCAGGGCGCGTTCGGCTATAACGAGGTGACGGGCGACTACTCCTACCAGGCCGCGGGCTTCTGGATCGAGAAGGGCGCGGTCGCCTTCCCGGTTGACGGCGTGACCGTGGCCTCCAACTCGCTCGACATGCTCCGGAACATCGTCATGGTGGGCGACGACCTGCGCTTCGACGACACGGCCTCCTCACCCACCATCAAGATCGCCGAGATGACCTTGAGCGGGAGCGCGGCGGAGTAGCGCGCCTGCCCGCGCAACCCGGGAAGGGGCGCGGGCGTAATGCTCGTGCGGCCCGTCCGCCGCGCGCCCCTCCGCACGACGTTCACAACCCGGGAGGCACTCCATGACACCCGTCACGCACGCGGGTTCCCCGCCGACCCACCCCCTGCCCCGAGCCCTGCTCGCGGCCGCGCTGCTGGCGTGCGCCGCGCGTCCGGCCACGGCGCAGTCCACCCCGAGCGCACCGGCCGCGCCCCCCGCTCCCCCCGCGTGGGTGCAGCGCAGCAACGCGCACGCGCAGCTGCTGCTCGAGCCGTTCGCGCGCTTCGCCCCCGAGCAGGCGGGACACTTCGGCATCCCCGGACACGACGAGGACATCCTGGACCTCCAGCCCGGCTACGTGGACCGCCAGCTCGCCGCCTCCCGCCAGGCGATCGCCGCCCTCGAGCAGCGCCTGGGGGCGGAGCAGGACCCCGCGGTGCGCCAGGACCTCGAGATCATGATCCAGGCGGCCAAGCTGCGGGTGCGCGGCGCCGAGCTCGCCCACGAGCACGAGATGCCCTACCGCGATCTGAACCTCACCGTCTTCATGGGGCTGCGCGCCCTGCTCGACGAGCAGGTGCCCGCCGAGCGGCGCCTGGCGGCGCTGGTGCGCCTGCGCCGCTATGCCGGGATGGAGCGCGGCTACACGCCGATCGCGGAGCTCGCCCAGGCGCGCATCCGCGAGCGCATGGACCCCGGGCTGCTCGCCCCGGTGAAGGACGACGTGGAGCGCAACCTGGCGAGCGGCCCCACCTACGTCGCGGGCATCGCCAAGCTCCTCGAGCGGTACCGCCTCAAGGGCTGGCAGAAGCCCTACGCCCGGCTCAAGCAGCAGCTCGCCGCCTACGACGAGTTCGTGCGCCAGGAGGTCCTGCCGCGGGCGCGCACCGACTTCCGCCGCCCGCCCGAGCTCTACGCCTACGACCTGGAGCAGGCGGGGGTGGACATGCCGGTCGAGGAGCTGCAGAGCCGGGCCAAGGTGGCGTTCAAGGAGATCCAGGCGCAGATGCAGACGGTGGCGGGCCTGCTGGCCCGGCAACGGGGCTGGACCATCACCGACTACCGCGACGCCATCCGCGAGCTCAAGAAGAGCCAGCTGGTGGGCGAGGCCATCCTGCCGCACTACCAGGCCCGCATCCGCGAGATCGAGGAGATCATCCGCCGCGAGCAGATCGTCACCCTTCCCTCCCGCGACATGCTCGTGCGCCTGGCCGACGAGGCCGAGAGCGCGGCGATCCCGGCGCCCAACATGAGGCCGCCGCGCATGATCGGGAACACGGGCGAGAAGGGCACCTTCGTGCTGCCCCTGCGCATCCCCGGCAAGGCCGGCGAGCGGAAGCAGTTCGACGACTTCACCTACGAGGCCGCCTCGTGGACGCTCACGGCCCACGAGGGGCGTCCGGGCCACGAGCTGCAGTTCGCCTCGGTGGTGGAGCGGGGCGTCTCCATCGCGCGGGCGCTGTTCGCCTTCAACAGCGTGAACGTCGAGGGCTGGGGCCTCTACGCCGAGGCCGAGCTGCAGCCCTACGAGCCGCTCGAAGGCCAGCTGGTGGCGCTGCAGAACCGGCTGATGCGGGCGGCCCGGGCCTTCCTCGACCCCGGCCTGCAGCTGGGCACCATCACCCGCGAGGAGGCCTACCGAACGCTGCGCGAGGACGTGGTGCTCTCCGACGCCATGGCCACGCAGGAGGTGCAGCGCTACACCTTCCTCGCCCCCGGCCAGGCCACGGCCTACTTCGTGGGCTACGTCCGCATGCTCGAGCTGCGCGCCGACGCCGAGCGGCAGCTGGGCGCGCGCTTCGACCGCAAGAGCTTCAACGACTTCGTGCTCGCCCAGGGGCTGCTGACGCCGGCCCTGCTGCGCAAGGCGGTGATGGAGCAGTTCGTCCCGGCGCAGCTCCAGAAGAGCGAGCGGTAGGCGATGCGATGGGGCTTCGGTTTGCCGTTCTGGGCGA
>JBBIHL010000057.1:0-10950 GCA_037447075.1 Candidatus Eiseniibacteriota bacterium
GCTGACCCGCAGCGTCTCGGCGGGGGCCTCGACGATCACCCAGTTTCCGGCGATCGGGGGGCTGGCGACGCTCACGGCCACCGGGGCCCGCGTGTTGGCGTCGCGCGCGTCCACCTGCGCGGCCCCTCCCAGGCGCGCGCGGCAGCGCCCCAGCGCGGCGCCCGGCGCCAGGTCCGCCTGGAGGACCAGATCCACGGGCGTCCCGGCCGGGACCTGCACCGGGGTCGAGAGCCCGAGCAGGATCGAGTCCGGATCGGTGGGCTGGAGGGTGCGGGAGGCCACCAGCTGCGCCCCCGCGAACAGCCGCAGCTGGGAGAACACGGCCGCCGGGAGAGCGAGCGGACCCCCCAGGCTGTCCTCGAACGCCAGGCCCAGCGCCGCCACGCGCACGTCCGAGGTGACGCCCGGCACGCCGGGATTGGCGAGCTGGAGCCGAAGCAGCGGGGCCGCCGTCCCCCCGCGGTTCACCCGCACGTCCGGCGCCAGGACGCCGGCCACGTCCAGATCGGTGGCCTCGGCCACCACCCGCGCCGCCGCGGAGCGGACCGGATAGGCGCCCGAGGCCAGCACCACCGACACCGGGACGCCGCTGGTGGCGTCCTCGGCGCTCCAGCGGGCGCTGTCCACAACCACCACGCGGAAGCCCGCCACGGTGGTGGAGGGCGAGACGTCGAGGCGGAGGCTGAGCGTGGCGGGCTGGGCGGCGGTCACCAGCGCCGGCGAGGCCAGCTGCAGGTCCACCTCGTCGCCGCTGCTCTCCAGCGCGGTCTTCACCAGGTAGACGCTGGTGCCCTCGTTCACCACCACCCGGGTGAGGAGCTGGTCGGGCACGATGCCCTGCCCGCCCTCGTCCTCCAGCCGCACCCGAAGCCCGCGCACCCGGACGTCCGAAGCGGCGGCGCCGCCGCCGTTGGCCAGGGTGAGGCTGAACGGCACCACGTCCGGCTGGCCGCGGTTCACGGTCACCGGCATGGTCTGCACGGGGGTGAGGTCCAGGGCGCTCGCCTGCAGGAAGACGCGGTGCGGGGCCGAGCTGGTGGTGAGCGAGCGGCGCAGGAGCCCGCTGGGGGTGCCGGTGCCGGCCGCGTTCCCGCTCAAGCGCGTCTCGCCGGGGTTGGCCGCCGTGAACTGCCAGACGAAGGTGTCGGCGGCGGCCGGCGCGAGGTCGAAGGCCGCCGGCGTCGGGCCCGAGAGCGGCGCCAGCACGGCCCCGTCCGAGAGCGCGAGCGAGGAGGGGGCGACCCCCTGCACCGTCTCGCTCCCCACGTTGCGCACGATCATGCGCACCGCCACCGCCTGCCCGGCCACGCTGGCCGCGGGCAGCTCGACGCTGGCCAGCAGGGGCGCTCCGCTGATGGTGAGCCAGGTGACGCTCTGCAGCGGGGCGTCGGCCGGTCCGTCGTTGTCGGACTGGTTCTGGATCCCTCCGGCGGGGACCGCCAGCTGCACGGTGGACGACTCGGCGGCCGCCGCGGCGGGCGCGGCCGAGACGAAGAGCCGCGCCCCCACCCCCGAGAGGGGCTCCGCCAGCAGAGGGCTGCGCCACTCGCCGCCCAGCGGCGAGAGCGGGCCAAGCAGCAGGTCGTCGCCGCCCCCGGCCGAGAACTGCCCGTCGCCGCCGTCGCGCCACAGCTCCATCTGGGCGATGTCGGCCGGAGCGGCCGTCCCCAGGTTCACCACCCGCACGCTCTGCATCACGTCGCCGAGGTAGCCGTTGGCGGGCACCGAGAAGTCCAGGGCGAGGGCGCGCCCGCCGGTGGCGCTGACCGTGGCCATCGGCGCGCCGAAGTCGGTCATCTGCGCCCGGGTGAACCCGTCCACGGTCCAGCGCGTGCCGGAGCCCAGCGGCCAGCCGGCGATCACCGCGGTGGGCTCGGCGAAGCTCACCGACCAGAGGTCGGGCAGCTCGGCCGCCAGGCCGTCGCCGTCGGTCGCGCCCGCCGCGACGTCCGCCGTGAGGAAGAGGTGGCGCGTGGAATCCGCCGGCAGCACGTAGTTCACCCCGGCGAAGGTGACCGAACCCTGGCTGAAGAAGCCGGTGCCGAGCACGGGGTCCTGCGCGGGGTCGCCCAGGACGCCGTCTCCGTCGCCGTCGGCCCGCAGCGCGAGCCCCCGGATCTCGCCGTCGCGCTGGGCCACGGTGCCCGGGCCGGTGGTCGCGTTCCGGAAGGTCAGGGAGCTCACGGTGCGGTCGGCGGTGTAGTTGTTGGTGGCGAGCAGATCCACGAGCACCACGTCGCGCGCGCCGGGCCGCACGGCCGCCACGCCCAGGGCCGCCGCCGTGAGGGCCACGCGGTCCACCGCGGAGATGGTCTGCACGAAGGGGTTGACCGCCTTGGCGTCCAGCGGCCCGTCGTTGCCGCTCTGCATGCGCACGCCGGCGTAGGGGCTGTCGGGCAGCCCCAGCTGGACGGCGCGGCCCTCCTGGGCGAGCGGCGCCACGTCCACGGTGACGAACACCCGCAGCCCGCCCACCGGGACCGGCTCGGAGAGCCCCGACAGCTCCCAGCGCGCACCGGTGAAGGCCAGCGCGCCGAGCGCGCGGTCGGCGGCGGCGTCGAGCAGGCCGTCGCCGTCGTCCACCCAGGCCTTCACCCCGGCGATGTCGGAAGGCACGGCGTCCGCGCAGTTCACCACCCCCAGGTGGTGGAGCACGTCGGGCTCGTAGCCGTTCGCCGGCAGCACCACGTCGAGCACCAGGTTGTCGGCCGACCCCGGGGCCAGCGCGGCCGGCGGGCGCGGGGCGATGGTCACCTGGGCGGCCACCATGCCGTCGAGCGGGAAGGCGCCCGCGGGCGAGAGCGGCCAGGCGTTGCGCAGGCTGGAGGGGGGCTCGAACGTGGCGGCGGCGGCGGAGGCCATGGAGACGTCCAGGGCGTCGCCGTCGCGGACCTCCAGCGGCACGTCGGTCGCCGCGAAGAGGGTGATGTCGCCGCCGCCGGGCAGGGCGACCGCGATCGGGGCGAAGTGGACCACGCCGCCCAGGGCCAGCGTGGTCAGCGCGGCCGCGTCCCGCGCGGGGTCGAAGAGCCGGTCGCCATCGTCCACGTAGAGGGTGAGCGTGCCCAGCTCGCGGTCCCGGGTCTCGGCGTCGCCGGGACCGGTGGTTAGGTTGTCGAGGTCGAGGTGGCGCAGCGTCCGGGCGTCCGGGTAGCGGTTCTGCAGGCGCAGGGTGAGCAGGGCGGCGTTGCTCGCTCCCGGCCGCAGCGCGGAGGGGAGCTGCGTGGCGCTGGCCTCGATGCCGGCGGCCAGCACGGTGAGGGCGAGCGTGGTGTCGGCGGAAGCGTCGCCCAGCCTCATGCCGCTGCCCGCCTCCAGCCCGGAGGCCCGGGCGCTCACGGCGAGCGGGCCGGTGGCCGCGCCGGAGGCCACGCCGACCAGGAACTGGAACGATTGCGTGGCGCCGACCAGGAGCGTGTCGGGGTTGCCCGGGTCCGGGACGACCGTGAAGTCGGCGTCGGCGTCGCCCACCGAGCCGCGGCTGAAGGTGAGGCGCAGGGTGTCGAGGATCACGGGCTGCGCGCCCAGGTTCTCCACCCGCACGGTCACCGGCACCGCGGCGTCCTCCTGGTAGGCGGCGGCCGGGCCGGTGACCGAACGGACCGCGATGGCGCGCAGCAGGCGCACGGTCACGGTGGCCGTGTCCGAGACACCCCCGCTCTGCGCCACGACCTGCCCCACGCCGGTGCGGGTGGCGGTGAACAGGCCGGTGGTCGAGGCGATCACCCCGACGCCGCCCAGGGTGCTCCAGGTGATGGGGACGTCCACGCGGTGCCCGAACGCGTCGAGCCCGGTGGCGGTGAAGGCGACCGTGCTGTCCACGTAGCAGGTGACCGGGGCCGGGCTGATCGCGATCGAGTCGAGCGGCCCCGCGACCACGCTCACGCGCCAGTTGTCGCCCTCGACGAGGGGCGTGGCGTCCCCCTCCACGGCGCTCTGGGGCCCCAGCGCGGTCGAGGTGTCGTCGAAGAAGGTCACGAACGGGGAGCCCAGGGAGTCGAGGGCGATCGGTGCCACCACGTCGAACTGCGCCTCGATCAGCTTGGGTGTGGTGAGCTTGGGGGAGAAGACCACGTCCACCAGGCCCGGCTGGCCTAGATCGGAATAGCTCGCCGGGATGCCGTCCAGGCGGAGCGCGGTCACCGCCGGCGTCCCGTAGCCGTCGGGCAGCTTGACCAGGACGTGGTCCACTCCGGTGTCCAGGTTCTGCGGCAGCACGTAGGTGATGAAGGTCTGCGTCGCCCCCGCCGGGACCGAGTGCGGCGCGACCTCGGCCACGGCCGACTGGGCCGCCACCCCGCTCAGGATCACGGTGGCGGTGAGCGGGACGCCCGGAGCGGCCGTGGCCGCCCCGAAGGCCGGGGCGCGCAGGCGCAGGCGCAGTGGCCCGCGGTAATCCTGGGCGCCGATCGCGGCCGGATGGTTGATCCACAGGTAGAGCGTCTTGAGGACCGGCGTCTCGGCGACCGGGGCCGGCTCCCCGGCGATCGTGGCATAGGCCGTGTCCAGGTAGGCGCCCGAGGGGCCATTGCCGTCGAAGGCCCAGCCCAGCGTGGCGTTCGGAGCGCGGACCAAGAGCGTCTCCGACGGGGTCGCCGTTCCCACCAGGTCGGCCGCGGCGGCGTCCAGGTTGAGGTAGGCGTTGGCGGTCACCTGGATCTCCACGCGGCCGTTGGCCGGCGTGATGAGCGGCAAGGCCGTCGCACCCGTCCCCCCCGGCGCGAACACGGCGGCGGTGTCGAGAACCGCCAGCTCCAGGCGGACCGCGGCGTTCAGCCCGCCGAGCGAGCCGCTCGTCGTGTCGGGCGGCGTGGCGCTGCGCACCTCCGCGTCCGCGCCCCACTCGCCCGCGCTGGAGGCCCGCGCGATCCGCCCCACGGTGAAGGCCAGGCGCACGGTCTGGGGGGCGGTGGAGTTGGTGGCCGTGTCCACCGAGCACAGCGCCGGCAGCAGCCGCCAGCTGGTGCCGGGCGGGTCCAGCAGGGTCCAATCGGGAAGCGCTCCCCGCGTCCAGCGGAAGGCCGCGCGGTAGGCGGGGGCGCCGGCGTCGCCGGAGTGGCCCTGCAGCGCCAGCAAGAAGTCGAGCTGCCGGACGTCCTTGAAGCCGTCCCCGTCGGCCAGCTGCAAGTCGAGGAACATGGTGTCGCCGGGGACGAGGGCGCCGGTCGCGACTCCGGCCCGGTCCTTGAGCGCGATCTGTGAGATCTGCGGCGTCAGGGCCGGTGTCACCGTGACGTAGGAGGTGTCTCGCAAGGAGCCGGCGTGTGCCACGACGCGCGCGGGACCCGCCTGGACCGCGCAGAACAGACCCCCGCTCGTGACGGTGCCGGCGCTCGGAGGCAGCACCTTCATGCTGTCGGCGCTCACGGCGAACCGGTTGCCCAGCGCGTCCACGCCGAAGAGGGTGAACGGGGTGCACAGGCGCTCGACCACCTGGGTGGTGTCGGGCACCAAGTCGAGGGCCACGGGCGGGGCGTCCACGATGCCGAGCACCCAGCTGTCCCCGTTGCCGGGGCTCCCATCGGCCTCCCCCGGCCACAGCGCCTGGGCCGCACAGCCCGGCGTGGCGGTGTCGTCCGCCGTGGCGCGCAGGTCCACGCCGTTGGGCAGCGCCCCCGACAGCACGTTGACCCGGAAGGTGAGCTTGACGCGGGTCTTGGCCTGGACCCGCGGGAAGCGGAAGTAGACCGCGCTGCCGTTGTCCGTGAAGCTCACCAGCGAGGGCGCCACGGGCGTCCCCCCCACCGTCATCTCCTGGATCCCGGTCACGACCAGGGTCCCGCCATGGGTGACGGTGAGGGCGTCGAAGCCGGTGGGAATGCCCGTGCGCGAGAGGGAGGTGGCATCCACGTCGAGCCAGAGCGTGACCGGCGTGTCCACGGCCCCCACGCGCACCGCCGTGGGCTGGACCTCCACCCCGCCGTCGTGGACGGCGGGCGGCTCGTCGGTGTAGGTGACGACGAGGGCCGGGCGGTCGGTGATCGGGCTTGCGATGTCGCTCGAGTTGAACACCACCTCGCGGTCGGGCGCCCCGCGGTCGGCCTCGATCAGCAACCCGGCGGCCGGGATGGCCGCGCTCAAGCGGGCCTCCAGCGCGGGTCCCACCTGCCAGCTCACCACGCCGCCGGTGGTGGCGTCGGAAACCAGCATGCGGTCCGTCCAGTAGGGGGTGCGCGTGCCGCCCGGCTGCGACCACGGCACGCCCTTCTGCCGGGAGTTCCAGGTCACCTGGCTCTCGATGTACGTTTCGGTGAGCGGGGAGGCGTACGAGACGATCGGTTCGGCGGCGTTCCCGGCCACCTGGCTCAGCCGCAGCCAGGCCTGGAGGATGGTCTTGCCGCTCAGGCCCGAAAGGGGCATGTCCGCCACCGGGTGGCGGTTCTTGTTGCCGGCCGTGGCCTTCAGGCGCAGGTCGGCGTCTCCCCCGAAGTTCTTGTCGGGCTGGTCCTCGCGCAGGTAGGAATCGCTGGTGGAAGCGCCGGTGGGCTGGATGACGGTGGTGTAGGTCCCCGCCTGCGCGCGTGGCGCGAGCGAGGCGGCGACCAGGATTGGAAAAAGCGCCCAGGGGGCGCGCCGGACATGCATCCCTGCATTCCTTCGTTCGACGGTGAGCGGAAGCCTGCGGTTACCCGCCTGATTATCGGCCGGGGGACCACCCATCTATAGGTGGCGCCTCGGGCCTCCGGAATGGGATAAGGTCATGCCCATGCCCGAGTTGCCCGATATCGCGCTCTACGTCGAGCACCTGGCCCGCCGCCTGCAAGACGCCCGGCTGCTCGGGGCACGGATCCGGAGCCCGAACCTGCTGCGCACGGCCGACCCGCCGCTGGAGGCGGCGCACGGCCGGCAGGTGGACGGGGTGCGCCGCATGGGAAAGCGCATCGTGCTGTCGCTCGAAGGCGACTGGTTCCTGGTCTTCCACCTGATGGTGGCCGGGCGGCTCCACTGGGCGGACCCGGCCGCCCGCCTTCCGGGCAAGATCGGCCTCGCCGCCTTCGACTTCTCCACCGGCACGCTGCTCCTCACCGAGGCCGGCTCGCGCCGCCGCGCTTCGCTTTACCTGGTGGCGGGGAAGGACGCGCTGCGCGCGCTCGACCCCGGCGGCCTCGAGGTCCTCGAGGCGACGCTCGCCGAGTTCCGCGCGGCGCTGCGGCGCGAGGACCACACCTTGAAGCGAGCGCTGACCGACCCCCGGCTCTTCGGCGGGATCGGCAACGCCTACTCGGATGAGATCCTGCACGGTGCCAGGCTTTCGCCCTTGCGGCGGACCAGCCAGATGAAGGCCGAGGAGATCGAGCGGCTGTTCGCCGCCACCCGGCAGACGCTCACCGAGTGGACCGAGCGCCTGCGCCGGGAGAACGGCTCCGCCTTCCCGCAGAAGGTCACGGCCTTCCGCGAGGGCATGGCGGTGCACGGGCGCTACCGCCAGCCCTGCCCGGCCTGCGGGGCGCCCATCCAGCGCATCGTCCATGCCGAGAACGAGACCAACTACTGCGCCCGCTGCCAGACCGGCGGGCGGCTGCTCGCCGACCGCGCGCTCTCGAGGCTGCTCAAGGCCGACTGGCCGCGGACCCTGGAGGAGATGGAGGGGTAGACGCGACCGGAGGAGTCGGCGCGCAGGTCGCCGTTCGATCCAGCCCGTTCGGCAGCGCGACGCGCACCCAGGTGCTCCTGGCATTGCATCTGCTGACGGAGAGCTACGCGCGCGAGCTGGCGCGTTTCGTGGCGATCCCCCTGGCCGCTGTGCAGAAGGCGCTGGGCGGGCTGGAGCGCGACGGCCTGGTGGCGGCCCGAGCGGCCGGGCGCACCCGGCTCTACCGTCTGGACCCGCGCTACTTCGCCCACGCCGAGCTGCGCCGCCTTCTCGAGCGCCTGGCCGAGCCCGAAGTGGAGCTGCACCGGCGGGCGGCGGCGCTGCGGCGCCGGCCGGGGAGCTCGGTAATACCCCTCTGAGACACGGCCCGCCGGCCGCGCCGCCTACGACTGCAGCGTGAACAGCCGCTCGAAGCGCGGCTCGCCCTGAAGCGTGGAGAGCTGCGGGTCGGTGCGCAGCTCGTGCAGGTCCACCACGTCAATCGCGGCCGCGCGCTCCAGCGCCGCCAGCGCGGCTTCGCGCTCGCCCAGCAGTACGTGGACGCACGCCTGGGAGACCAGGGCCATGCCGTCCTGGGTGGGTTCCTCGGCCAGCGGCCGCAGGGCCTCGCGCGCCTCGTCCAGGCGGCCGAGGTAGCAGAGGGCCAGGCCGCGGATGACGCGCCCGCGAGCGTCGGAGAGCTGCAAGGCGGCCTCGTCCAGGAGGGCTTCGAGCTCGGCGCGCCGGCCCTGCCAGCCGTGGCACCGCACCAGCACCTCGAGCAGGGACTGCCGGTGCGTGCGGCCCGGCTCCCGCGACAGCTCGCGCGCCGCCGTCTCCCGCGCTTCGGCGATGCGGCCCTGGCGCAGCAGCACGTGGGCCAGGGTCAGCGGACCGCGGGGATCCTGCGGGTCCACCTCGACGGCCCGGCGCGCGTAGACCTCGGCCCGGCTCACGTCGCCCAGGTAGAGGTAGTTGGTCGCGAGCCCGGTGAGGCCGGCGCAGTAGCGAGGGTCCAGCTCCACCGCGCGGTGGAAATCCCGCAGCGCGCGCGTCATCTGGCGGCGATGGTTCCAGACGTGGCCCACCGCGCGATGGCCTTCGGGGAGCAGGGGCGCGAGCTCCAGCGCGCGCCGCGCATCCCGCTCGGCCTCCTCCAGCCAGCGCGGGTCGAGGTCCCAGTTCTTGCACACCATCTGCACGCGGCACTCGGCCAGCTCGGCCAGCCCCAGGGCGTAGCGGGGGTCCTCCCGTACCGCCTCCTCCAGCAGCGCGATCGCGCGGCGCATGTCGCCCTCCTCGAAGCGCCGGAAGAGGGCCAACGCCTGGAGCCGCAGGTCGTAGGCCCGCGGGCTGCGGGTGCGACGCCCGGCGTGGGCCGGACCCTCGGGTTCCAGGACCAGCCGCAGCGCGGCGGAGATCTGGCGCGAGATGTCCTCCTGCACCTCGAAGACGTCCTCCAGGCTGCGGTCGTAGCGCTCGGCCCACATCTGGTAGCCCGATTCGGCCCGCACCAGCTGCGAGGTGACGCGGACGCGGCCGCCCGCGCGACGCACGCTGCCCTGCAGCAGCGTGGCCACCCCCAGGTCGCGCCCTGCCTGGCGCGCGTCCAGCGGCTTGGCGCGCAGCGGCGCCACCAGGCTGCGGGAGGCCACCTGCAGGTCGGGGATCTTGAGCAGGTCGGTGAGCAGGTCCTCGGTGATCCCGGCGCAGAAGTAGTCGTCTTCGGGGTTGCCGGTGAGGTTCTCGAAGCCCAGCACCGCGATCGAGCGCGCCAGGGGCGCGGCGGGCGCCGCGGCGGTGCGCCCCTGCATCAGGTCGAGCAGGCGGTCCGCCACCTCCACGGCATTCGCGGGCCGGCGCGCCGGATCCTTGGCCAAGAGCGCGCCGATCAGCGTCCGCAGCCCCACCGGGAGCGCGGCCGGCAGCGGCGCCGGCTCCGCGTGCACCGCCTGGTAGAGGATCGCCTCGGGATGCTCGCCGCCGAAGGGGGCGACACCCGCGCACATCTCGTAGAGCACGGCTCCCAGGGCGTAGAGATCGGCGCGCGCGTCGGCGGTCCTTCCCTGGAGGACCTCCGGGGCCAGATAGCCGACGGTGCCGACCACCGCGCCGGTCTGCGTCACCCGGGACTCGCCGGGCAGCAGCGCCACGCCGAAGTCCACCACCTTCACGAGGCCCCGGGCGTCGAGGAGGATGTTCTCCGGCTTGACGTCGCGGTGGACGACGCCGCGGCCGTGCGCGTGGGCGAGCGCGTCGGCCACCGCCCGGCCCACGGCCAGCGCCTCCGCCAGCGGCAGCGCCCCCGAGCGCAGCCGGACCTGCAGCGAGCCGCCCTCCACGCACTGCATGGCCAGGAAGACCTCGCCCTCCACCTCGCACACGTCGTAGAGCACGACGATGTTGGGATGGTCGAGCACCGAGGCGGCCCGCGCCTCGCGCAGGAAGCGCTCGCGCACGGCGGGGTCCTCCACCAGGTGCCGGTGCGGGAACTTGAGCGCGACCGGGCGGCCGAGCAGGGTGTCGTTGGCCCGGAAGACCGCGCCCATCCCGCCGGAGCCCAGGGACTCCACGATGTGGTAGTGGGAGAGGGTTCGGCCGATCATGGGGAATGGACGGATGGACCCCTGCCGCACGGCCCGGCAGCATCCGGCCGGCGGCACACCGTCCGGGAACATACCACCCGCCCGCAGCGGCCGGCAGCGTTGACCCCCGCTCGCCGTCGGAATAGCCTCGGCGCGACCCCCCGGGGCTACACGGGGCCCCCACGTCCACCCGCAAGCGCCCGACTCGCCGCCCCGTGCGAGGCCGGCAGGAGTTCACCATGAATGCAGCGCGCGTCCGCCACCCGGCCGGCCCCGGGCTGGTGCTCCTCGTCGGCCTCACGCTCGCCTTTCCCGCCGGGGCCTTGGGCGACCCCTCACCGCAGCCCTGGCATCCCGAGTTCGTGTTCCGGACGCCGCGAGGCCCGGGCGCTCCGCCGGAGCCGCTTGCGGCGCAGGCCACCCGAGTGGCGCCCCCGGCCAACCCGGGCGACGGCTACTGGACGGAGCTGCCGCCTCCCGACTGGCGCATCTGGTACGGCGCCGTCTACGACCCCGTGCGGCACCGCATGCTGATCTGCGGCGGCATGAACGGGTTCCAGAGCGGGCAGCTGGGCGACGTGTGGGCGCTGCCGCTCGCCGGCGAGCCGGCATGGATGCGGCTCCAGCCCGAGGGAACCCCGCCCCCCCGGCGCATGGGGCACGCCGCGATCTACGACCCGGTGCGCGATCGCCTGGTGGTGTTCGGAGGCTACTACTACGACGGCGCCTTCCACTTCCTCAACGACGTCTGGGCGCTCTCGCTCTCGGGCACGCCCACGTGGGCCCAGCTCG
>JBBIHL010000058.1:0-10942 GCA_037447075.1 Candidatus Eiseniibacteriota bacterium
TGCGAGCCGCGCGCGCTCCTCGGCAGCAGCGCGGCGGCGCTGTCGCCGCGGATCGGCGCCCGCCGTCGCGACGCCCGCGGCGACGGTCGGGGCGGCCAGCCAGCGCGCGTAATCCCCCAGGTCCCCATCGAAGGGCTCGACGCGACCGCGATGCACGATGTAGAAGCGGTCGGCGACGGTATTGAGCAGGTGCCGGTCGTGCGACACCAGCACCACCGCGCCGGCGTAGTCCTGCAGCGCGACCGCGAGCGCCTGGCGCATCTCGAGATCGAGGTGATTGGTCGGCTCGTCGAGCAGCAGCAGGTTCGGCCGCAGAAAGACGAGGAGCGCGAGCACCAGCCGTGCCCGCTCGCCGCCCGAGAACGGTGCCACCGGCTCGAACACCCGCTCGCCGCAGAACCCGAAGCGCGCCAGATAGTCGCGCCGCTCCTGCTCCGGCAGCCGCGCGGCGCGCTCGCCGCCCGCCCGCAGCAGGTTCTCGAGCGGCGACGCAGCGCCGTCGAGCTGCTCGAGCTGATGCTGCGCGAAATAGCCCGTGGCCAGATCCGGCGCCGCGGTACGTGTACCGCTCGCGGGATCGAGCGCCCCGGCCAGCAGCTTCATGCAGGTGGACTTGCCCGCGCCATTGCGCCCGAGCAGCGCGATGCGCTCGCCCGGGGCGAGCGTGAAGCTCACGTGCTCGAGCACCGGCCGGCCGCCGTAGCCGACGCTCGCGTCCTCCAGCACGAGCAGCGGCCGCGGCAGCTTGTCCGGCTCGAAGAAGCCGAGCTCGAACGCGGCCGCATCCACGTGCGCCGGGGCGATGCGCTGCATGCGCTCCAGGGCCTTCAGGCGGCTCTGCACCTGTCGCGCCTTGCTCGCCTTGGCGCGAAAGCGCTCGATGAAGGACTGCATGTGGCGGATCTCGCGCTGCTGGCGCGCGTGCAGCGCGGCGTTCAGGGCGAGCTCGGCCGCGCGCTGCGCCTCGAAGGCCGAATAGTCGCCGCGGTAGGCGCGCGCACGGCCGTGCTCGATGTTGACGATGCGGTCGCAGACGCGATCGAGGAACTCCCGGTCGTGCGTGACCAGCAGCAGCGTGCCCGAATACGCACGCAGCCAGCTCTCGAGCCACAGGATCGCGTCGATGTCGAGGTGGTTCGTGGGCTCGTCGAGCAGCAGCAGGTCGGAGCGGCACATCAGTGCCTGCGCGAGGTTGATGCGCACGCGCCAGCCGCCGGAGAACTCGGCGATCGCCCGCGCGCCGTCGGCGGGCTCGAAACCGAGCCCGTGCATCAGCTCCGCCGCCCGACTGCGCGCATCGTAGCCGCCCGCCGCCGCGAAGCGGCCATGCAGTTCCGCGAGCCGCACGCCGTCGCCCTGGGCCTCGGCCGCCGCCAGGGCGCGCTCGATCGCGCGCAGCGCGGCATCGCCGTCCAGCACGAACTCGATCGCCGGCTGATCCGTCGCGGCCAGACTCTGCGAGACATGCGCCAGCGCGAGGCCCGGCGGCATCTCGAGGTTGCCCGCCTCGGCCTGCAGCTCGCCGCGGACCAGCGCCAGCAGCGTCGATTTGCCGCTGCCGTTCGCGCCGGTAATGCCGACCTTCTCGCCGCGGAACAGGCTGAAGGTGGCGTGCTCGATCAGCAGTCGCGGACCGCGGCGCAGGGCGACGTCGGTGAAATTGAGCATGGAATGCAGGCGGCTGCAGCCGCGGCCCGGGGCTCAGCCCGCCTCGCCTCGCCCGTTTGTCTCGCGCATAGTGGTGGTGACGCTGAGGATGGCGGCGCTTACGTCGGAGTAGCAGTGTTGGCAGAGCCGGAGGGGGTAGATTTCGGCCCACGGCGTGCGGGCGTTGCAGGCTTGGCATTCGGTGAAGTTCGCTTGTTCTTGGGCTCGTCGGATGATTTCCGGGATGGCGTCGAGGTTGCGGATGAGGCGCTCGCGGTCCTTGGCGTACTCGGCCACCCATACGTTGACGACGCCGATGGTTGCGCCGGTGCGCTCGGCTTCGGCGAGCAGTTCGGTTCGGTAGGGCTCGTGGTCTATCTGGGCGAGCGCCTGGGCCACGCCGAGCGGGATTCGTTTCTCGTGTACGGCCTGTTGGACGTCCGCTGGCGTGTCCAGGAGGGCCAGGCGCGTGGTGACCCAGTAGTCTGACTTGCGGAGTTGTCGGGCGATCTGAGAGCGCGAGTAGCCGCGCTCGTGGAGTGCTTGGCAGGCTTTGGCTTCTTCAAGGGGCGTGAGGTTTTCGCGTTGGAGGTTTTCATGTAATTGCGCCATCATCGGCTCGTAGTCGGGCGGGTAGAGCATCGCTTTGATGGCGGGCCAGCCGAGGGACTGTGCGGCGAGGTATCGCCGGTGGCCCCAAATGATTTCCCAGGTGCCGTCTTGGAAGGGGCCGCGGAGTCCTATTGGTTGGTGCAGGCCCTCGGCGGCCATCGAGTCGGCGAGTTCGCCGAGCCGGTCGGGGTCAATGCTGGTTCGGCTTGGGTTCGCGGGCGGGCGGATTTGGGCGAGCGGCACGAGTTCGAGTTGTGATGAGCGCTCCCAGGTTGGGGCCAAGGGTGATGACCTCCAGGTTGATGCGTCCGTTTTGGCGCACAATCACGTAGTCGCCGCGCTGTAGGGGCAGGGCGCGGCAGATCGCGCGTGGGATTGAGATTACTAGTTGGCCGCCGACGGTTTGCACGCGTCTAATTGCGCGGATGCGCGAGTCCATAGATTGCAGTGAATCATAGGACTGTTCTGGTTTGCAAGTGGTTTTGTCCTTGGTTGGTTGGGTTGGTGTCGTGTGATCTGTTGTCCTATGCGCGAGACAAACGGGCGAGGCGAGGCGGGCTGAGCCCCGGCGGGAGCCCCGGCCACACACGCCGGGGAGCGCCTAGGAGAGCTCCTGTTTTCGTCCGGTCCTGCGACCCCTCGCCTCCCGTCCCATCCAACCAGCCGGCCGCGCGGGCACCACGCCCAACAACACCCAAACCAAGGAGCGGTTCGACCCAACCAAACAGGTGGCGGGCTGTTACTAGACAGGTGATAACCTGTGGATAACCTGTGGATAACCTGTGGATAAGTGTGTGGATAACTCCCCCCCAGACCCCCCCAGGTATTAGGTACTACTACTACTCCCCGGATACAGATCCGTAGTAGAGGCACCACGGAGGAGGCGGGCTCGGCGCTCGGGCCGGGTGCTCCCCTCCGCTGCGCTCCGGCGTCCTCGTGCCAGCATAGCCGGCACTCCGGGCGGCACCACAACGGCCCGGCGCCTCCCCCGCGTTAGAACACCACCCCACCCGCCGATGGGTTTGTAAGCGGCGGGTGGGGAAAAACGGGTGGCTACTGCCGGCGGCGCTCAAACAGCGCGGGGTAGAGCAGCAGCCAGCGCGCTCCGATCTGCTCCGCGAAGTATTCGCGCGCCGTCAAGCCGCGACGCTCAATCTCATCCGCGATGGCATCCAGCATCAGCACGATATCAACCATCGAGTGCTCGGCCAGGACCCGGCGGAAATTCTCCTCGAAGCGGGCGAAGTCCGTCATACGATCACCTCCCTCCTGGCGAGAATGACACGCGCGCGGGCTCGGAGCCGAGCGAGGCGGTCAAGGGTAGCGCCGTAGAAAGAGCGTAGATCATAGAGCCCCGCGGGCGGCGGGAAGTGGCGGCAGACAACTTGCAACGCCGCCTCGGTCGCCAGAAGCCACCAGAGGCGGGAGAAGTCCACCGACTGCTTACGCGGACGGCGGCGAGGGCGGAGACGCGGACTCATGTTTGACCTCAGGCTCTTTGCAGTAGTGCGGATCGTCGGGCGGCACCATGCCAGGCAGGGAGACGTAGCGACCTGCGCCATGCAACGAGCCCCCACAGCGGCAGGTACACCGAGGCCATTTGGCATGCTCGCAACGCTCGGCCTGACGCTGAGACAGCCGCTTCATGGCTCGTCCCCCGCGAGGCGCTCGGCCAACTCCACCCGGGCGTCCTCGATCCGGGCGTCCTCGATCAGGGCGGACACGATCCAGCTGGCCTTGATCCGGCCGCCCTCGAGCTGGGCGTCCTCGATCCAGCAGGCCACGATCCGGCCGGCCACGATCCGGCCGTCCACGATCCGGCCGTGCTCGATCCAGCCGTCCACGATCCGGCCGTGCTCGATCCGGCCGGCCACGATCCAGCCGGCCACGATCCGGGCGTCCACGATCCGGCCGGCCTCGATCCGGCCGGCATTGATCAGCTGATGGTCGTGCATTAGTCACCTCCCGCCAGGCGCTCGGCCCGCTCCACGACCCGCTCAAGCTCCCGGACGGACGCGGCGAGCGCGATCACCCGCACCATGAGACGCACAGCCCACTCTGTCCCGGCAGCCTCAGCCTCATCCTTGAGGCGCAGCAACTCCGCAAGATCAGTCTTCGTGACCATCAGCAGGGACCTCCGACCCCTACCCTAGACAGTAGCAAGGAGCGGGCCACTCACGGGACTAAACAAATCCGCGGAGTTACGAGCAGCCCGGTGTTTCCCCCTTGACAGGCTGACGTCAGCGTGTCAGCATCGGCGACCAAGATGGCACCGTGACCCTCACCCAACGACCGAGAGGAGGCCCCAAACATGAAGCCGGTTGTCCCCGATGCAGCCCGAGTGAGCGATAAGTGGGTCCGGCGCGCGGGCCAGGCGAGCACGGACTACGGCGAAGGCGTGGAACGGTCCCCGAAGGACCAGGCCGGCAACGCCGTGGCCGCCAAGACGCTCTTTGCGCAGCGCGTGAGCGACTCCAAGACCCACGACCTGTGGGAAAAGAACCTCCGCGCCGCAGGCACCGAGGCGTTCAAGCGCGGCGTCAGGGAGAAAGGCACGCAGCGGTACGGCCCCGGCGTGCAGGCCGCTCAGCCGAAGTTCGGCGGCCGCATCGGCGGCATCCTCAGCGCGATCTCTGGCGTGGACATCCCCGCGCGCGGCGTCCCGGCCAGCGACCAGAACTTCCAGCGCTCGCGCCTCATCGGGCAGGCGCTCAACCGACTTAAGGGCAGCTTCAGCCGCTAACCGCGAGGAGGACTCACCGTGGGTAAGCGCTACCTCCGCTCGATAGTCAGCGACTTCCAGACCTTGACCGCCTCCGCGGACATCACGCCGGTCGACCTCCCGGTCAACCCGCTCTCCCACCTGATCTTGACCATCGAGGGCACGAGCGCCGCCCGAACGACCGCCGGGCTGTACTCCCTGCTCTCGGACTTTGCGACCGGGATCACGGACCTCTCAATCCGGCACAAGGGCGAGAACGTCATCCAGGGGTCGCTCGCCGACCTGATGATGGCGTCGGCGTTCCTGACGGGCTACTTTCCCTGGGGCGAGAAGCCCGACGGCGACGTGGGCAAGGTCCGGACCATGAGTTTCCTGCTCCCGTTCTCGCGCACCCCGTACTGGCACGAGGAAGCCTTCCCCGCGACCACGCGGGGGAATCTCCGGTTCCACATGACCGCCGGGGCGTTGCCGGCCGGCTTCACCGCCCGCCGGTGGGCGCTCGAAGCCGTGGAACTCATCGAGGACGAGCCCACGCGCTATCTCAAGTACACGACCTTCTCGCGCGCGCTCGTGGCCGGCCGGCAGCGGCTGCCGCTCCCACTCGGCAACGAGATCATCGGCATCCTCCTGTTCGACCCCACGGCCGTGACCGGGGATGCCGCGAACTTCGAGTTCGGGAAGGTCAAAATCCTCAAGGACAACGTGGAGCAGTATTTTGCCGAGTCGAACTGGGAGAGCCTCCATGACGCCTTCGGGCGGCGCGGCGCGATCCCGGGGCAACTCGGCGGGCATATCCACTTCCTGACGTCGGTCGTGGCCGCCGGGGAAGTGGAGGAGCCGGAGTGGAACAAGTCCGAGCCGCCCCGGCAGTACAACTACCTGGACTTCGACCCGCTCAAGGACGGCTCCTACGCGCTCGATACCGAGGGCGCCTCGACGCTGGACCTCGACGCCAACGCCGACACCGGCGCGGGCACATCCCGGTACCTGCCCGTGGAACTCGTCAAGGTGCGGAAGTAGGATGCCCCCCTGCCGACAGTACCGAGCCCCGTCCAACGACTTCACCTGGGCGGCGGCCCGTGGGGCGCGCGTGTCGGTCAAGTACCCCGAGCAACGGGGCCGAGCCCCGTCGCCCTTTCCGCCAGCGGCGCCCGAGAAGTTCGAGCGCTACGAGAGCAACGGGGAAACCACCCTGGGAGACACCCTGGCGGAAGTGATCGTGTTCTCCGGGAAGCCCGACGTCATCACCCTCTCAGCCCGAGCCTTCCCGGCGCTCTTTGAACTCGGCGATCGACTCGGCTCAGAAACGCACCTGATCCTCGTCAACGCGGGCACCACCGTTGAAACCCGCATCAGCCGGGAGCGCGTCCGCGCGCGGAACGCCGTGGCCGCGTCAAACGCCATCGTCAACGTCGTCGGCAAGTGGGCGGCGGCCGAGGAGTCGCGGTAGCATGGCCCTGGCCGACGACCTGGCCCAGATCGAACAAGAACTCCGGCGGCTGCTAATCATCCTCCAGGGCTTAAGGCAACAGGCCACGCTCGCCGAAAGCCAACGCCTGAGCGTGGCCCCCCCGCCGCCCCGCATGGAGCGCATCAAGTAAGATGGCAGTCACGGCCGTCTATCCACGGCCCCGAGCCCGCCGGGCGGCGGCCGCACCAGCCCCGACCGGCGCGGGCCAGGCGAGCGGCGTCGCCCCACCAACCCCCGTACTCTGGCCGTGGGTGCTCCAAGTCAACGCCAACGAGCGCCGCACGGTGGTGAGTCCTCAGTACATCGGCCCCGCCTGGGTGGACGAGCTCGTCATCCACACCAACGCCGACGCCAACCGCTCACTAGTTGACTCGCTCCAAGTCATAGCCTCGCCCGACAACAGCGGGGCGGGCGTGGGAGTCCTCGGGACCCCACCGACCGGCACGATGCTGTGGGACGCCATCAGCGCGAGCACCGCCGGCGGCTTCGCCGTCAGAGCCGGCAGCGGCTACCCCCTCCTATTCGGCCTCGGGGCCGCCGCCATACACCGCCAAATCCCGATCGGCAAGATCGTCCAACTCTCACAGTTCTTCCTCAAGGTGTCCGTCCCCAACGACAGCATAACCGGCCTGCAATACTCCGGGCACGTCCGACTCATCCCGGCACTCACGCAGGAGCAACTCGAAAATTTAGTACGCGCCGGGTAGGACCCGGCGTCCGCCGAAACCTCACCGTCGCCCTCCGGCCGCCGCCGGGCGAACCCATCCCCGCCGACAGCGCACCAGCGCCGGCGCCGCCACGACTCACCCCACGGGAACGACAGTTTCGGCGCACAACAACCCAACGGCGGCGAGCCCGACGACCCGCAGCAGCCGTCATCGGCTGCGCCACCCTGAGTGGCCGGCCACTCACCAAGACGTGGTTCACGCCCCCCGCGCCCGGCGAAATGCTGGCGTGGGCGCAGGCGCATTGTAAAGCACGCAAGCCCCACCAGGCCGTGATCGAAACGATCCCCGGCGCGGACACGCTGGCCGGCGCCCGACGCCTCGCCGGGCAGTTCGACGTCAGGTATCGGCGGCCCGCGCCCACGGGCCCACGCCCGCCCCGCATCGAGCCGGGGCCACTCATCGTGACAGCATTCCCCTCCTTCACCGAGGCGGCGCCGTGGGCACCAGACTTCTGCCGGCCCGCCTGCAAGGCATGGACCGGCTTTCAATGCCAGACAAAAGCGGGCCGGAAAAACTTCAACAGGTGTTGGGACCATCGGCCGACCGCCGCAGAAATCTCGGCCTGGGTCCTAGAAAACTGTCCCGTCGACCGGCCCATCCTACTTAAGATCATCGACGAGTTCAAAAAAATCACGTGGACGCCGGCGCCGGCGGCCGGCGGGGCCATCCCTGAGCCGGCGCCCCCACTGCCAAGCGGGGCCATCCCCATTAGCCCGCCACCACTCCCGCCGGCAGGCGCGGAAGCACCGCCGCCACCGCCCGCCGCGCCGCCGGCCCCTGGGGCGCCGCAATGGTGCCTCTACACCGGCTGCAACGGCGTCAGTTACGCTAGGTGCTTCGACCATCCTCCCACCCAGGCCGAGCAGTCGGCCTGGGTTCTCTCCGTCTGCCCGATCCGCTAACCATGCCCACCACCCTGCCCGTCGAAAAATTCCCCCCGAGAAAGTTCGGCAACTACCCGAACATGGCACGGCGGGACGCCGTGATATGGGAACGCTTTCTGGATACCTTCGGGGCGGACTTTGCGGCGTTCAGTTACAACGTCGCACTCGGCGGCCAGGAACCAACCGGCGGCGACCTCACCGACGAGGAGCGGCAGGGCTGGAAGTACGTCACGAGCGTCAAGATCGACGCCGTGGGCTGGAAGCCCGACGAAACGTGGGTCATCGAGGTCAAGCCTAACGCCGGACTCAGCGCCATCGGGCAGGCCCTCGGCTACACACTCCTGGGCGAGCGCGACGGGCTGACCGACCTGCCCATCATCCCCGTCGTCGTCACCGACAACAGCAGCCCCGACGTGATCTACGTCGCCCAACAGTTGGGCGTCGACGTCATCATCCTGCCAGAGCCCACCCCAGGAGGCTCGCCATGACCCCTCACGACTTCCTCACGGCGAAAATGCAACTCGCCGCACGGTACGAGTACCGCGAAACGTCAGGCTACCGCGCGGCTATGCCCAACGCCGCCGCCGGCGGCGTGCATTTTTCCGCCCACCTGTTCTGGCTCGGCGTCGACGTCATCCTCGTCCACCCCGAGGAAACGACCGAGTTCATCGAAGCGGCACGGCGCGTCGGCCTCCGCGTCCTGGACGAAGGCGACCACCTCCACCTCCAGCCCCTCACCTGGGAAAAAGGCTAAGCGGCGCGATGCACAACCCACTCAACGACCTTCTCGACTTCATCAAAAGCGTCGGCGTACCGGCGGCGCTCGCGTTCCTCGTGCTCTGGCGCCTCGACCAGCGCCTGTGGGAGATCAGCGAAAAACTCTCGACGCTCATCACCCTGATGCACCCCCACCCCCGCTAAGGCGCCGTGCCGCTCCTCCAGCCCGCTGAACAATTCCTGGTCGCCGAGTATGAGCGCTTCATGGACGGCCTTTCCAAACTCAAGGAGGGAGACTTTTACGACCAGCGTAACAAGGCCCTCCAGACCCTCCAAGACGAGGGCAAACCGCAGCAAGTCACCATCCCTGGATGGGACGATACCATCCACCTCGCGCCGCGCACGGCGCTCAGCCCGAACGATGTGCGCGCCCACTTCCGCGCGCAGCGGCGCGGGGAACCCTCGCCGCTCACCCCCCAACAACAGGCCGAACTCGAGCGCCGGCAGAAAATCCGCGAGCGAATCCAAAACTCCGCCAGCCCAGACTATGCCCAGGCGTTCGGGCAGATGCTCACCGCGATCGACAACGTGCAGGACGCCCTCATCACGCTGAGCGTGGTGGGACGGATTGTGCTGTGGCCCGTCTCAAAGATACTCGGCCGGGCCGTGCCCGGCCTCGGGTGGGTGCTCCTCGCCTCCGACCTGCTGAACCTCCTCACCTTTATTGGCCAACTCGCAATCCCACTGTACGCCGCGCTCTGTAAAAGCCCCACGCAGGCGCTCGCCGCCGGCGTCCCCGCCGCCGTGTTCGGCCGCGCCCTGAAAACCGAGGTCTGGACCCTCGCCGAACTCAACCCATTCAGCCGGCGCGCCCGCGCCGTCCGCCGCCTCACCGCCTCCCGCCTCATGCCGACCGTCTCCGAAGCACTCCAGGTGGCGCAGACCACCGATCAATGGTTTGGCGTCGGCGTGTCACTCGGCGCCATCGTCGGCGCGATCACCGAGAGCGCCTACGGCCTCGAAGCGCGGCTCCGTGGAAAACCCGTCGAAGTGAAACTGCCAGACGCCGGCCGAGACATCCAAGCGATCCAGGCCGGCGTCAACCAGGGCCGCTCCTTACAGGACATTGAAACCCGGCGACAGGCCAGCCAGACCCTCCAGCAAGCGCCCCAGGTGCTCCGCACCCAGGAAAACTTCACCGAGGACGAACACCTCGAAGTGCTCACCGCGTACCTCGCCGCCCTCGACCTGGTGGCCGCAGACCTAAAAGGCACCGGCTGGCAAGAGCGCCTTCCACTCAACCCGGCGTGGACCCTCACCCCGCCGATCCCTCATCGCAGCATCGGCCCCGCGCTCGCGGAGTTCGACCCAGAATTTCGCTTCACCATGACACGGTGGGGCTACCCCTCGTCCCCACCCGCACTCTCAGCCGGTGCGCTCATCACCCAGACAAGCCTCGACGTACCACGAGCACTCCGCGAGTTCCTCGCGCCGCGCCGCAACTCACCAACCGGCGCCTACTACGGCGCCCTCGTCAACACCGTCACCCAACGCCTGTGGATGATGCTGGAAGAAGACGACCACCTTTGGAAAATCGAGCCGGAACCGGATTGGCGCGTGCTGGCGGCGCTCGCCGAAAGCAACCGGCTCGTCAACCTGGCGGACGGCGAGGAGAAAATCATCCCATTTTGGGCGGCGGCGAAGCGGGCCGTCGCCCAGGACGACAAGCGCACCCTGCTAGCCGAGGAACTCGATGGGCTCGCCCGCCAGCACGGCATGACCCTGATACGGCTCGCCGGCCGGACCTGATCCTCCACCCCCAACCCCTCCGGCTCTCCCGGAGGGGCGCTGATCCTCCACCCCCAACCCCTCCGGCTCTCCCGGAGGGGCCAAATCCTCATCCCCTGACCCCTCCGGCTCTCCCGGAGGGGCACAATCCCCCCCGGGGGGGGATATGTAGGTAGCACCCCCCCCCCAAAAAGTCCCGTCCTAGAGGCAGCAAAATGGCACGACAAGGAGATCACAGGCCAGGACAAGCGGCAACTGCCCAAGAAACCAAGAAAAATACACACCAGAACCAGCCCCAAAGGCCAATCACACAAAAACAGACAAGATCGAGAGCCGCGCGGCCGGCCCAACAAGAGAAGACAGGACGGGAAGC
>JBBIHL010000059.1:0-2443 GCA_037447075.1 Candidatus Eiseniibacteriota bacterium
TAGGGCGAGAGCGCCGCTGCCAGCGCGGCGTCGGCGGGGCCGGCCCCCAGGCGTTCCTTCACGATGACGTGGGCGAGCCCCAGCGCCAGCGCCCCCTCGCTGCCGGGGCGCAGCGCCAGCCACTGGTCGGCGTTGGCGGCGGTGAGCGAGAGCCGGGGCTCGGCGGCCACGAACGGGCGCAGGCCGCCCTCGCCCACCCCGTGCATGGCGCGGAAGGCGCGCGCGTGGGAGACGGGCGAGAGCCAGGTCTCCAGGAAGTCCGCCCCGAGCGACAGGAGGTAGCCGGCGCGGGCGAGATCGTAGTGGGGCACCTGGGCGAGCCCGAAGCTCTGGCGGTTGGCCTCGCGCAAGCTTTCGTGCCCGAACGGCTCGCACACCAGGCGCTCCGCCCCCACCGCCGCGCTCCACTCGTCCACCAGCCGCCCGAACGCGCCGGTCTCGTTCCCCGAGATGAACAGCATGCCGCGCCGGCCGGCCGCCGCCTCGGCCAGCTTCTGCGCCAGCAGCCGCTCGGCATCGGCCCACGCCACCTCCCTCCACGCGCCCCCCACCTTCTGCATGGGGGCCTTGATGCGGTCGGGGTCGTAGAGGCCCTGGAGGGACGCCTGGCCGCGCGCGCACAGCGTGCCCTCGCCGATCGGGTGCAGCGGGTTGCCCTCGACCTTGATCGCGCGGGACTCGCGGGTCTTCACCCGCAGCCCGCAACCGGCCGGGCACTCGCGGCAGGTGGTGGCGAACCACACGGGCACCCCCGGCAGCACGTCGTTGTGCGAGACCAGGTAGGGGATGAGCTTCTCGGTGTTGGGCCGGGCGCAGCCCGCGGCGGCGCCGGCCACGCCGATGCCGACCAGCTTGAGGAAGTCACGGCGGGAGAATGTGAAGTTCTCGGGGGCGTCGGGCATTCGTCAGTGGTGACAGCCCAGGCAATCCATGCTGGCTGGGAATGTAGGGTCGTTGAGCTTGGTGCGGTGGCAGGTGACGCACCAGCCCATCTTGAGCGAGTACTCCTGTCGCACCACGTCCATCTCCTCCACCTTGCCGTGGCATTCCGCGCAGGCGATCTGGGCCTTGACGTGGCGCTTGTGGTTGAACTTCACGTGCTGGGGGAGCACGTGCACCTGGACCCACGGAATCGGCTCGCCCTTCTCGTAGTACTGCGTGAGCTTCTGGACGCCGGGCCGATCGGCCAGGACGATCTTGTGGCAGCCCATGCAGACCTCGACGGGCGGGATGTTGGCGATCGGGGACTTGTCGGCCCCGAAATGGCAGTAGAGGCACTCGATCTTGTTGGTCCCCGCGTGGACCTTGTGGCTGAACGGGAGGGGCTGGGCCGGCGCGGGCTTCAAGGAAGCCAGCGGGAAAGTCTGGGTGAACGCCCGGGTGGCCGCCGCGGCCGTCGCGATCACGAGGAGAACCGCCAGGGCTCTTTTCATGGTCGAATGCGGCACCCTACAAGCGCAGCCTGGGGGTGTCAACCGGCTCGTGAATCCCGGCACAGCTCGGAGCCAACCCGATGCGCGCCATGCGGCAAGCGCATCGAGCGGAGGGGCGCGGCGCGGGCTGCGACGGGTCCGCGCGGCGACTTCAGTAGCGCGGCACCGACGCGTCCACCTCGCGCGACCACGCGTCGATGCCGCCGCGCAGGTTCCTGAGCTTGCGGAAGCCCGACTGGCGCAGGAACTCCAGCGCCCGCAGGCTGCGGACGCCGTGGTGGCAGTGCAGCACGATCTCGCGGGCGCTGTCCAGCTCGGCCAGCCGCTCGGGGAGGCTGTGCAGCGGGATCAGGCGCGCGCCCTCGATGCGGGCGATCTCGAACTCGTGGGGCTCGCGCACGTCCACCAGCAGCACGTCGTCCCCGTGGCGCAGCCGGTCGGCCAGCTCCTGCGCGCCGATCT
The DNA here is from genome assembly GCA_037447075.1 of Candidatus Eiseniibacteriota bacterium. Taxonomy (GTDB): domain Bacteria; phylum Eisenbacteria; class RBG-16-71-46; order RBG-16-71-46; family RBG-16-71-46; genus JBBIHL01. Next base: position 1,896 of record JBBIHL010000059.1, read on the forward strand.
CGAGGCCGGACGCGGCCCCGTCGTGCCCCACCCCGCAGAAGGCCTCGTAGTCCACGAGACCCTGCTGCGTGGGATGCTCGCCGCACACCGGGCACGCCGGGTCCTTGCGGAGCGCCAGCTCGCGGAAGCGCAGGGCGAGCGCGTCGAAGATGAGCAGCCGGCCCACCAGCGTCTCCCCCACCCCCAGCAGCAGCTTGAGGGTCTCCATCCCCTGGAGGGCGCCGATGACGCCGGGCAGCACGCCCAGCACGCCCCCTTCGGCGCACGAGGGCACCAGGCCCGGCGGCGGCGGCTCGGGGTAGAGGCAGCGGTAGCACGGCCCCCGCCGCGCGTCGAACACGCTGGCCTGCCCCTCGAAGCGGAAGATGCTGCCGTAGACGTTGGGCTTGCCCAGCAGCACGCAGGCGTCGTTCACCAGGTAGCGCGTGGGGAAGTTGTCGGTGCCGTCCACGACCACGTCGTAGCGCCCGAGGATCGCGAGCGCGTTGGCGGACGTGAGCCGGGTCTCGTGGGTCTCCACGCGCACGTGGGGGTTGAGGTCGGCGAGG
>JBBIHL010000059.1:2488-6184 GCA_037447075.1 Candidatus Eiseniibacteriota bacterium
GGCCGCCCGACCGCCGCGGTGCCGTGCAGCACCTGGCGCTGGAGGTTGCTGGCGTCCACCACGTCGTCGTCCACGATGCCGATGCGCCCCACGCCGGCGGCCGCCAGGTAGAGGGCGAGCGGCGAGCCCAGGCCGCCCGCGCCCACCAGCAGCACGGCCGACGCCTTGAGGCGGCGCTGGCCCTGCAGTCCGACCTCGGGCAGCAGCAGGTGCCGCCCGTAGCGCAGCAGCTCCTCCGCCGCGAGCGGCGGCAGGCCGTCGGCGCCCGTGGCCCAGGCGGGCGGCGGCTGGGGATTCGCCATGGTCATCCTCTGGACGAGGCCGGCGCGCCGGGCGGCTCGCAGCGCAGCTCTTCGCTTTCGAGCGGCCCGCCCTCCCCCGCCCGCCGCCAGCTGGTCATCTCGGCGGCCCGACCGCCGCCCACCGAGACGATCACGTAAGAATACCAGGGCCAGGCGCGCGCCGCGTCGTGCGCGGAAGGCCGCGCCGGGTGGTCGGGGTGGGAGTGGTAGAAGCCGAGCACCTCGAGCCCGGCGCTCCGGGCCCGGGCCTCGGCCGCCAGGAACTCCTCGGGAGCGATGGCGAAGCGGCGGCGCCGGTCTTCGCCGCTGCCGTTGCGGGCCTCGATCACCTCTCGCACCTCGCGCTCCCGGCCGTCCAGGCCCAGCAGGAAGCCGCAGCCCTCCAGGGGGTAGGCGCGCTCGAGGTGCGCGCAGATCCGGTGGCGGAGCTCCGCGGGCACGCGGATGCGCATGGCGCCTTCCCTAGCCCGGCGCGCCCCCGCCGGCCGCCGCCGGCGCGGGGGGACCCTCCACCAGCTCATAGCCGTCGCCCGGCGACTGCCGCAGGGCGAGCGGCGGGGGCTCGTCGGCCACCAGGTACTCGAACTGGCGGCGGAACTCCGGCAGCGGAAGGGAGGCGGTGGCCGCGTACTTGGCGAGGGCGTGCGGGTCCTCGAAGTCGTCGCCGCGCAGCCGGATCATGTAGCGCCGCGCGATCGCGTAGCGGGTGGAGTGGACGTCCACCATCCGCACCCGGGGGCGACCGGTCTGGGGGTCTACCAGGTCGCGGAACGGGATCGCCCGGAAGCGGCCGGCCTCCATGAGCACCATGACCGCGTTGCCGCCGTCGAGCAGGCACTTGGCGGCGCAGTAGCCCAGGTCGCGCGTGTACTCCATGTCGTAGGGGATGGGATCGGCGCAGCGCAGCTCGTAGCCGATGTTCTTGGCCACGATCGTGGTGGCGAGCCCGAAGTCGCGCAGCCGCGCCTGCACGGCGCGCTTGAGGATCTCGCCGAACTCGACCTCGGCGATGCGCACGTGCCCGTGCGCGTCCCGCTCGACCTCCTCCAGCGCCTCGAGATCCTGTGGGTCAATGTCCAGCACCACGCCCTCGGCGATCACCGCCACGCCGTCGCGCCGCCCGCCCGCCAGCCGCTTGATGATCGCCCCCACCAGCGTGTCCACGATGGTCTTGAGGCGGATGGGCCGCTGCCGGAACTCCTCGGGGATCAGGGTGAGCGTGGCCCCGGCCGCCTTGCCGATGCCCAGCGCCAGGTGGCCGGCCTTGCGGCCCATGGCGATCACGAAGTACCAGCGCGAGGTGGTCTTCGCGTCCACCATCAGGTTCTTGGCGATGTCCACGCCCAGATGCCGCGCGGTCTGGAAGCCGAAGGTGTCAACGGGGGAGGGCAGGTCGAGGTCGTTGTCAATGGACTTGGGGACGTGCACCACGTGGATGCGGCCGCCCGCGCGCTCGTCGAGCTTCATGGCCGAGTAGGCGGTGTCGTCGCCGCCGATGGTGATGAGGTCCGTGACGTCCAGGCGCAGCAGCGAGATCACCGCGCTCTCCAGGTGCTCGGGGCGGGTGGTGGGGTTGGCCCGCGAGATGCCGATGTGCGAGCCGCCGCGGAAGTGGATGCGGCTCACGCCGTCGAGGGTGAGCGGCCGCACGTGGTCCACGTTGCCGTGCATGATCCACTCGAACCCGTCCTCGACCCCCACCACCTCCACGCCCTCCAGGACGGCGCGGATGGTGGCGGCACCGATCACGCTGTTGATGCCGGGGGCGGGACCGCCGCCCACCAGGAGCGCCAGCTTCTTGCGTTGGGTCATGCTTCCCTCCGCGGGGGAGAGTAGTGCATCCGGGCCGGGGCGGGAAACCGGCAGGGAGCGCCGCCGTCCGGGGCGCGTGCCTGCCCGGGGCTGGCCCCGGCGGCGGGGCCTCGCTATAGTGCCGGCGCTCCAACGCTGATCGCTTCGAGGGAGGCCCGCATGATCCTGGCCGGCGACGTCGGCGGCACCAAGACGCACCTGGGGCTCTTCGCGTCCCTGGCCCCGGGCGCGCCGCCCGTGCGCGAGCAGCGCTACCGCAGCGCCGACTTCCCGAGCCTGCTCGCCATCGTGCGCGAGTTCATGACCGGCGAAGCGCCGGTGGAGGCGGCCGGGTTCGGCGTCGCGGGGCCGGTGCAGGACGGTCGCGTGCACGCCACCAACCTCCCCTGGCTGGTGGATGCGCGCGCGCTGAGCGAGGCGCTGGGACACGCGCCGGTGGCGCTGCTGAACGACGTGGAGGCGCTGGGCCTGGGCATCGAGATGCTGGCCGGAGCGGACCTGGCCCCGCTCAACCCCGGCCACCCCTCCCCCGGGCACCGCGCCGTGATCGCCGCGGGCACCGGGCTGGGGGAGGCCTTCCTCTACTGGGACGGCACGCGCCACCGCGCGGTGGCCACCGAGGGGGGGCACTCCGACTTCGCGCCGCGCAACGACCTGGAGGTGGAGCTGCTGCGCTACCTGGCGCGCGACTACGGCCACGTGAGCTGGGAACGGGTGCTCTCGGGGCCCGGCCTGGTGAACTGCTACCGCTTCCTGCGCGACACGGGCCGCGGCCAGGAGCCGCCCGAGCTGGCGGCGCGCATGCGGCGCGAGGACCCGGCCGCGGTGGTCTCCGAGCTGGCGCTCGCCGGCGGCTCGCGCCTGTGCGAGGACGCCCTGGACCTGTTCTGTTCGCTCTACGGCTCCGAGGCCGGCAACCTGACCCTGAAGACGCTGGCCTTGAACGGCGTCTACGTGGGCGGCGGCATCGCCCCGCGCATCCTGGCCCGGCTCCAGTCGGGCGGCTTCATGAAGGCCTTCCGCGACAAGGGCCGCATGGGCGACGTGCTGCACCACGTGCCCGTCTCCGTCATCGTGAGGCCCGGCACCGCCCTGTGCGGCGCGGCCCGCGCCGCCTCGCTGGCCATCCTGCAGGAGACCGCATGAACCCCGCGACCTCGCTGGGCGTGGACCCCAAGCTGGAGCAGCAGGCCGTGAACACCATCCGCTTCCTGGCCGCGGACGCGGTCGAGAAGGCGAAGTCCGGCCACCCCGGGATGCCCATGGGGATGGCCGACATCGCCTTCGTGCTGTGGACGCGGTTCCTGCGCTACAACCCGCAGGATCCCGCCTGGCCCGCGCGCGACCGCTTCGTGCTCTCCAACGGGCACGGCTCCATGCTGCTCTACGCCATGCTCCACCTGGCCGGCTACGAGCTTCCGATGGAGGAGCTGATGCGGTTCCGCCAGTGGGGCAGCCGCACGCCCGGGCATCCCGAGCACGGGCTGGCTCCCGGGGTGGAGACCACCACCGGGCCGCTCGGCCAGGGCTTCGGCAACGGCGTGGGCATGGCGCTCGCCGCCCGCATGCTGGCGGCCCGCTT
>JBBIHL010000059.1:6194-10893 GCA_037447075.1 Candidatus Eiseniibacteriota bacterium
CAACACCCCCGACTTCTCCCCCGTCCCCCAGCGCGTCTTCGGCTTCGTCTCGGACGGCGACCTGATGGAGGGCGTCTCGCACGAGGCGGCCTCGTTCGCCGGCCACCTGCGGCTCGGCAACCTGATCTACCTCTACGACGACAACCACATCAGCATCGAGGGCGACACGGCGCTCACCTATAGCGACGACGTGCCGCGCCGCTTCCAGGCTTACGGCTGGCAGGCGTTCGCGGTGGACGGACACGACCGCGCGGCGGTGGCCGCGGCGCTCGAGCAGGCGGTGGCCCAGCAGGAGCGACCCACGCTCATCTGCTGCCGCACCCACATCGGCTACGGGGCGCCCCGCAAGCAGGACACCGCCCACGCCCACGGCGAGCCGCTGGGCGAGGAGGAGCTGAACGCGGCCAAGCAGGCGCTGGGCTGGCCGCTGGAGCCGCGCTTCCGGGTGCCGGACGAGGTGCGCGCCCTGTTCCGCCGCCGCGCCGAGGAGCTGCGCGCGGAATACGACGCGTGGCAGGCGGGGTTCCGGCACTGGGCGGAGCGCCATCCGGACCTGGCCGCGCGCTGGCGCGAGCACATGGAGGCGCGCGTGCCCGAGGACCTGTTCGAGCGGCTGCTCGCCGCGGCGCCGCGCGAGGGGGACGCCACCCGCTCGCTGGGGAGCAAGGTCCTGCAGGCCGCCGCCGCGGCGGTGCCCGCGCTGGTGGGCGGGTCCGCGGACCTGGATCCTTCCACCAAGACCCGCATCCAGTCGGCGCCGTCGGTGGCGCCGGGCCGGTTCGAGGGCCGCACGTTCCACTTCGGCGTGCGCGAGCACGGCATGGGCGCGGTGCTGAACGGAATCGCCCTCCACGGCGGCTTCATCCCCTACGGGTCCACCTTCCTGATCTTCTCCGACTACATGCGCCCGCCCGTGCGGCTGGCCGCCCTCGCGGAGCAGCAGGTGATCTACGTGTTCACCCACGACAGCGTGTTCCTGGGTGAGGACGGGCCCACGCATCAGCCGGTGGAGCAGCTCTCGGGCCTGCGCGCGGTCCCGCATCTGCTGGTGGTCCGTCCCGCCGACGGCCCCGAGTGCGCGGCGGCGTGGACCCTGGCGCTGCGCCGCCGCCGCGCGCCCACCGCCCTCGCGCTCACCCGCCAGAAGCTGCCGGCGCTGCCGCGGGCGGATGGCTTCGACTGGTCGCTGATGCTGCGCGGCGGCTACGTGCTGGCGGAGGCGTCGCCGAGGCCGCGGGTGGTGCTGGTGGCCACCGGCTCGGAGGTCGCCCTGGCCCTCGAGGCGCGCGAGCGGCTCGGGAAGGGCGGCGTCCCGGCGCGCGTCGTCTCGATGCTCGCGCCCCAGCTCTTCCTGGAGCAGGACGCCGCCTACCGGGACGCGGTGCTCCCGCCCGGTGTCCCGCGGGTGGCGGTCGAGGCCGGCGTGCCCGACTACTGGTACCAGGTGGTCGGGCGCGAGGGGCTCGTCATCGGCCTGCAGCGCTTCGGCGCCTCGGCTCCCTACACCGTGATTGCCGAGAAGCTGGGGTTCACGCCGGAGGCGGTGGCGGAGCGGGTGAGGGCCTGGCTGGCCGGAGCGCGGTGAGGAGCGACGGCGGGAGCAGCGAACGGGCCCCGCCGCACGCTCGATCGCGGATGACCCGGTGGGATCAGGCGGTGCCGGACCCCGCTGGCGAAACGAGAGGCTCGAGTCTCGAGATCAGGTCCGGGACATGGACCGTGGCCAGCTCGTACATCCGGTCCTGCCGGATGTCCCCCTATTCGTGGGCGAGCACGTTGCGCTGCGCAATGATGAGGCGCCAAGGGATCTGCGGATGTCGCGCCCGGAAGGACTCCGAAACGAGCCGCGCCGCCTCGCCGACGGTCTCGACCGCCCGTTCCACCGCCAGCTGGCGCATCCGGTCCCGCATGTAGTCACCAGGCGTGACACCCCTCACGAACTCTCGCACCTGGCGCGCCGCGTCCAGAATGCCCCACGGGTAAGCTGTATCCCTCTCCTCAGACCGCATGGATGACCTGCTTCGTTGCCAGTATGGAACGGCGCCGGAACGGGTTCCGTATGGCCTCTGCTCCCACCAGGTCCACCGGCCCGCCAAAGGTCGCCGTGAGCTCGCTCTCCATCTGTACCCACTCCATCAGGCTCCAGGCGGCCTCATCGTCGATGCTGACCAGCACGTCAACGTCACTGTCGGGACGGAAGTCGTCGCGGAGCACCGAGCCGAAGAGGGACAACTCCCGGACCTTCCAGCGGGTGCAGAACTCGCCCAGCCTCGCTTCGTCAATGGCGATCCGTGGACTCATGCGCGTCACCCCGACTCTGGCCGGCCGGGAGCACAGGCGGAACACCAGCGCTGGCGCACCGCATGCCGGAAAGGGGAGGCTCCGGGGCGGCCACAGCGGCGGCGACGCCGGGAACCGAAGCGCCTCTCGACCGGGAGCCGACCAAGGGGCGGGGCGGCCGGCGCCCACGCTCATCGGCCGGTGCCGGGCGCCGGGCCGGTGCCGACCCCCTACCGTCCCGCCCCCACCGCCGCGGCCTGCAGGCGGTGCTCGAGCGCCGCCAGCTCCTCGCGCAGCCCCTGCGGCAGCTTGGCGCCGAACTTCTCGAAGTGCTTGCGGATCACGGGCAGCTCGGCGATCCAGGCCTCGACGTCCACGCGCAGCAGCTCGGCCGCGCTCTGGTCCGGGATGCGCAGCCCCGCCAGGTCCAGCCCGCCGGGCGCTGGCACCCGCCCGATCGGCGTGTCCACGGCCTTGCCTCCTCCGGCCACGCGCTCGAAGATCCACTTGAGCACCCGGCTGTTCTCCCCGTAGCCGGGCCAGAGGAACCGGCCCTCGGCGTTCTTGCGGAACCAGTTCACGTAGTAGATGCGCGGCAGCTTGTGCGCCTCGGCCTTGGCGCCCATCGCCAGCCAGTGGGCGAAGTAGTCTCCCATGTGGTAGCCGCAGAAGGGCAGCATGGCGAAGGGGTCGTGCCGCAGCGTGCCCACCGCGCCCGCCGCCGCCGCCGTGGTCTCGCTGCTCATGATGGCGCCCAGGAAGGTGCCGTGGCGCCAGGACAGGGCCTCGTAGATGAGCGGCACCACGCTCGCCCGGCGCCCGCCGAAGAGGATGGCCGAGATGGGGACCCCGCTCGGGTTCTCCCACTCCGGGGAGATCACGGGGCACTGGCGCGCGGGCGCGGTGAAGCGCGCGTTGGGATGCGCGGCCTTGCGCCCGCAGCCGGGCGACCAGGGCCGGCGCAGCCAGTCCATGAGCTCGGCGGGCGGTGTGTCGGTCATCTCCTCCCACCACACGTCGCCTTCGGGGGTGAGCGCGCAGTTGGTGAAGATGGCGTTGGCCTCGGCGGTGCGCATGGCGTTCGGGTTGCTCTTCATGCTGGTGCCGGGCGCCACGCCGAAGAAGCCCGCCTCGGGGTTGATGGCGTGGAGCCGCCCGTCCAGCCCGAACTTCATCCACGCGATGTCGTCCCCGACGGTCTCCACCTTCCAGCCCGGCAGCGTGGGGTTCAACATGGCCAGGTTGGTCTTGCCGCAGGCCGACGGGAAGGCGGCGGCGATGAAGATCCGCTTCCCCTCCGGGTTGGTGATGCCCAGGATCAGCATGTGCTCGGCCAGCCAGCCCTCGTCGCGGGCCTGCACCGACGCGATGCGCAGCGCGTGGCACTTCTTGCCGAGCAGCGCGTTGCCGCCGTAGCCGGAGCCGTAGGACCAGATCTCCCGGACCTCGGGGAAGTGGCAGATGTACTTGGTCTTCGGGTTGCACGGCCAGGGCGTGTCGGCCGCGCCCTCGGCGAGCGGGGCGCCCACCGAGTGCAGTCCGCGCACGAACTCGACGTCGGCGTCGAGCGCCTCCAGGACCTTGATCCCGACCCGCGCCATGATATGCATGCTGGCCACCACGTAGGGCGAGTCCGTGATCTCCACGCCGATCTTAGCGATGGGCGAGCCGATCGGGCCCATGCTGTAGGGGATCACGTACATCGCCCGCCCCTTCATGGAGCCGGCGAAGAGCTTGGCGAGCGTGGCCTTCATCTCCACCGGGTCGGCCCAGTTGTTGGTGGGGCCGGCGTCGTCCTGGCTGCGCGAGCAGATGAAGGTGTGCTCCTCCACGCGGGCGACGTCGGCGGGGTCGGAGCGCACGAAGATGCTGTTGGGGCGCTTCTCCCAGTTGAGCCACTGGGCGGTGCCGGCCTGCACCATGAGGCGCAACATGGTCCGGTACTCGTAGCTGGAGCCGTCGCACCACACCACCCGCTCGGGCTGGCAGAGCGCCGCGGTCTCGCCGACCCAGGCTTCGAGCCTCCTGTGGCTGGTCATGGGATTACCTTTGCCCCCTGCGCGGTGAAAAGATCCTGCCTGGAGCGGCAGTGGACCGTGAATGGTCGTCGGGAGGCGCCAAGATGGCAAGCGGCACCGGCAACGTGAGTATAACGACGGCCGGCAAGGGCCTCAAGGCGGAGCGCCCCGCGCTCGCGCGGGCGCGGGACGGCCGGTGCCGCTCGGGCTATTCCAGCCGCACCAGCTTCACGCGCCGCTCCTCGCCCAGCGCGCGCAGCCTCGCGAAGTAGATGCCGGCGGGCAAAGCGTTGCCCTGGCCGTCGCGGCCGTCCCACTCGCGCCGATGCCGGCCGGCCGGCATCGTACCTTTCGCCAGCACGCGCACCCGCGCACCGCGCAGGTCGAAGACCGCCAGCTCC
>JBBIHL010000060.1:0-10818 GCA_037447075.1 Candidatus Eiseniibacteriota bacterium
ACCGCACAGACGATGCGTGGTGGCGGCGGACGGCAGCCGAATGGAAGCGGGGCAGGGGGGAGGGCAACCGCCGGGCGCTGCGCGCGCTGGTCCGCTCGGGGACGCCGCCCGGCGTGATCGCCTACCGCGGCGGGGAACCGGTGGGCTGGTGCGCCGTGGCGCCGCGCGACGCCTACCCGCGGCTGGCGCGCTCCCGGGTCCTGACGCCGCTGGATGACCGGCCGGTCTGGTCGGTCACCTGCTTCTTCGTGGCGCGTCCCCACCGGCGGTCCGGCCTCACCGCGCGGCTGCTGCGCGGGGCGGTGGAGCTCGCCGCGGCCCGGGGCGCCCGCATCGTGGAGGGCTACCCCACCGACCTGCCTGCCGGGAGGAAGCTCGCGGATGCCTGGGCCTACACCGGCTTCGCGTCCGCGTTCGGCGCGGCGGGATTCCGGGAGGCGGCGCGGCGTTCGCGGACCCGCCCCATCATGCGGCGCGCGGTGCGGCCGCGCCGTCCCGGAGGCCGCGCGGCCTGATGGCGGACCTGGCCCCCATGACGCCGGCCGACTATCCGGAGGTGATGGCGCTGTGGCGCGACTCCGAGGGCATCGGGCTGAGCGGGGCGGACTCGCGCCCCGCCGTCGCCGCCTACCTGGAACGCAATCCCGGCATGAGCTGGGTGGCCCGCGAGGGCGGCCGGGTGGTGGGGGCGGCGCTGTGCGGCCACGACGGGCGGCGCGGATTCCTGCACCACGTGGCCGTCGCGCGCTCGCACCGCGGGCGCGGGATCGGACGCGAGCTGGTGCGGCGCTGCGTCGAGGGGCTGCGGGGCGCGGGCCTCGAGAAGTGCCACCTGTTCGTGCAGCGCGACAACCGGGAAGCGGTGGGTTTCTGGGAGCGCATGGGCTGGCAGGTCCGCGACGACATCACCATGATGTCCCTGGTGATCGCGACCCCGGAGGACGTCGAGCTTCCCCGCTAGGCGCCTACCGCCCGGGCCATCCGCGCTCGAGGAGCTGCACCGTCTTGGCCGCGCGACGCTCGCGCGTCTCCGGCTTCCTGGCTTCCGTGATGTAGCCGATCACCTCGCGCTGGTGCGAGGGCGGGAACCTCTCGAACTCGGCCTTCGCCCGCGGGGAGCGCGCCAGCGCGCGCCGCAGCTCGGCGGGCACCACGACCGGCGGCCTGGACTTGGTTCTGGGGCTCATTGGCTGTCCTCCCGTTCGGGTGGATGGGTGGGCATGGCGGCGTCGGCGCCTCATCCGGGGACGACCGGTCCGGGCGCCACGGCTTCGCCGTGCTTCCTGCCCAGCGCCCGCAGGTAGGCGTCCATCGTGCCCGTGTAGCCGATCACGAAGCGAGCCAGGAAGCGGAAGACCGGGTTTCGAATCTCGCCGTCCTCGGTGATGGTCACGACGCTGCCCCCACCCGAGGGGGAAACCTGGTAGGTCCACGAGCCGCCGAAGGGCAGACGCGGGTCGGAGATCGTCGTCTTGAACCGGCGCGGCGGGTCGAACTCCACCACCTCCATGGGCGCCTGCCAGCGCGGGCCCGAATGGAGCCACACAGGGTGCCCCTCGCGGTCCGGCAGCCGCTCGACCTTCCGCACCTCCGGCGCCCACGTGGGCAGCTTGGCGAAGTCGGTGAGCGTCTGCCACAGCACCTCGGGCCGCTGCTGGAACCGGGCGCTGCGCGAGGCCACGTGCTGTCGCGGCACCAGGGAGCCCAGCAGCGCCAGGAGCGCGACCACGCCGACCAGGACCGCGGGGACGATGAGCAGCCACTTCATGACGCTCTCCTTTCTGGACGCCGGCCGGATCGAGCGGCGGCGCGCCCGGGAGGAATGGGGGTGGTTCCACGGCTTCCCCGTGCGGAGAGCCCGCCGCGGTGCCCGGCGCGACTCATGGCGTGCATGTGCTCGCGCGCCGCGCGGGACAGGATCGCCAGGCCCTCGAGCGCGCGGCGGCGCTCGGCGGGGGAGAGGCGCGCGAGCATGCTGCGCACCCGGGCCGGGTCCAGCACCGACTGGGCGTCGCGCACCCGCGCCCCGGCGATGGAGAGGGTAAGGTTCACCCGCCGCCCGTCGCGCGGGTCGCGGCTCCGCAGCACGTAGCCGTGGCGGACCAGCCGCTCCACCGCCAGCGACATGGTCGAGGCGGTCACCCCCATGTGCCGAGCCAGGTCCATGAGGCTGGTGGCCTCCACCTCGTCCAGGTGGTCGAGGATGCTGGCCTGGTGCGCGCTCAGGACCCGGCGGCTGCCGGGGTCCCGCACGTGGCGGCTGTGGCAGGCGAAGAAGATCCGCGGATAGTGCTGGAGCAGCTGCCGGGCGTGGCAGGCGAGCATGGCCGGGGCAGGATGGGCCAATCAATTTGATTTGTCAAAGCAAATCACGTGGGCGCCGCCGGGCGGGTTCAGGCGGCGGGTGCCTCCGCCCGGAGCGTCGGGGGAGCGCTTCGGCGATCCGGGCCTCTACTTCACCGCTCACGGCCCCCGCGTCGTGTGGGCGCGCGACGTCCGGTCCCCCCCGCGGGGCCGGATGCTACGCTCGCCGCCCCGGCTCCGGGCCGCGCGCGTAGAGCAGGCTTCCCCCGACGATGAGCAGCACCGAGACCGCCACCGGCAGCCAAACCGGCTGGTACCACCACGGCCCGGGCGGCAGCAGGAAGAGCAGGTCCTTGGTGGCCAGCGACGGCGGCCATCCCAGGTGCAGGTGGAGCCCGACGTAGTAGACGATGTCCCAGGTGCCGAAGACGAGGAAGAACGCGCCGAGGCGCGATCGCCACGTGGGCGCCGAGAGCCAGGCCACGGCCGCGATCATCAGGAGCGTGGCGGCCTCGCGGCCCTGCTCGGTCGGCACCAGCCAGGGGAGTGCCGCGAAGCGCCGCATCACCTCGTCGGGGTCGGGCATGGGGTCGCCGGACCCCATGCCGAGCAGGCCGCGGATATAGACCACCACCACGGCCTCCAGGTAGCCCATGGCGGCGCCGAAGAGGCCGAGCGCCCGCAGGCGCGCGCGCTCCGTCGCGGAGCCGGGCGAGCCACGCGGCGTCACGCTACCGGCTCCGCACGGGCTTCTTCGCGGCCGGCTTCCGCCGCGGGCGCGGCCGCGCGGGCACCCCGCGTGACCGCAACGCCTTCCGGAACCGCTCCACCGGCAGGGCGTTCAGCACGTCGCCGGCCGTGAGCCACGCCCGCCGCGCCGCGAACACGCCGAAGCGGATGAAGTCGAGCTGCGCCGTGGCGTGCGCGTCGGTGCTGATGGTGAGCGCCGCGCCGCGCCCCCGCGCCATCCGCGCGTTGACGTCGCTCAGGTCCGTCCGGTCGGGCTGGGCGTTGATCTCCAGCGCCACCCCGTGCTGGGCCGCGAAGTCCGCCACCTTCTCGAGGTCCACGGCATAAGGGCCGCGCGTCCCGATCAGCCTGCCCGTGGGGTGGCCGAGGACCTGCACGCGGGGGTTGGCGAGCGCCTTGAGCACCCGCTCGGTGATCTGCGGCCCCGGCATCTCGAATCGCGAGTGGATGGCGACGATCACCAGGTCCAGCAGATCCAGGGTCTCGTCGTCCAGGTCCAGGGCGCCGTCGGCCAGGATGTCCACCTCCATGCCGTGCAGCACGTCGATGCCCTTCACCTGCCGGCGCACCTCGGCGATCTCCTCCACCGATCGTCGCACGCGCGCCTCGTCGAAGCCCCCGGTCATGCGCAGCGCCTTGCTGTGGTCGGTGATGGCGCAGTATTCGTAGCCGCGCTTCCTGGCGGCCTCCACCATCTCGCGCAGCGAGTGCTTGCCGTCGGTGCGATTGGTGTGGATGTGGAGGTCGGCGCGCAGGTCCTTCTCCTCCACCAGGCGCGGCAGCTTGCCCTGGAGCGCGGCGTCGATCTCGCCCTTGGCCTCGCGCAGCTCGGGCTCGATGTAGGGGAGGCCCAGGGTCTTGTAGACCTCCTGCTCGGTGCGGCCGGCCACGCGCTTCTCGCCGCGGAAGACTCCGTACTCGTTGATCTTGAGACCGCGGTCCTGGGCCATCTTGCGCAGCTCGATGTTGTGCTCCTTGCTCCCGGTGAAGTAGAGCAGGCAGGCCCCGAACGAATCTTCAGGAACCAGGCGAAGGTCCACCTGCAACCCGTTGCGCAATCGCACGCTGCTCTTGGTGTCACCCTGGGCCAGCACCTCCGTCACGTCGCGGTGCCGGGTGAAGTGCTCCATGATGTCGGGGGAGGGCGGCCCGATGGCCAGGATGTCCAGGTCGCCCACGGTCTCCCGGCGGCGGCGGAAGGAGCCCGCGACCTCCACCCGCTCCACGCCCCGCGCGGCGCGCACGTGCTGGGCCAGCGCCTGGGCCACGGTCCAGGCGCCGGCGAGCAAGGTGCGGCCGGCCGCCGACTTGGCGGTCTCCAGCGCCTTGAGGATGTTCTTCTCCACCGTCTCGCCCAGCCCGGGCAGCTCGCGCACCTTGCCGGCGCGCGCGGCCTCCTCCAGGTCGTCGCGGTTGCGCACGTGGAGCCGGTCGAACAGGATCTTGACGCGCTTGGGGCCCAGGCCCTGCAGCTCGGTGAGGTCCGCGACCTCCACCGGGATTTCCCGCTTGAGCTTCTCGTAGAGCTCCATGCTTCCGGTGTGGACCAGGTCGGCGATCTTGCCCGCCAGGTCCTTGCCGATGCCAGGCAGCTCGGTGAGGTCGGCGCCCGCCTCGACCATGGCGGCGATCGGGCTCGCCAGGCCCTCGACGGTGCGCGCGGCCTCGCGGTAGGCGCGCACGCGGAAGGGGTTCTCGCCCTTCATCTCGAGCATGGCCGCCAGCCGGCGGAAGATGTGGCCGATCTCCGGGTTCTGCACCGCCGCTCCTACCGCTCGCCGATCAGCTTGAGGAACTGGGCCTCGTCCACCACGCGCAGCCCCAGCTCGCGCGCCTTGTCGAGCTTGGAGCCCGCGCCGGGACCCGCGACCACGATGGTGACGGCCTTCGACACGCCCGGGGCGACCCTGGCGCCGAGCTCCTGCACGCGCCGCTGCGCCTCGGGGCGCGACATCGCCTCGAGCCCTCCGGTGAAGACGAAGGTCTCGCCCCCGAGCGGCTGCGGGCCGCGGCGCTTCTCGACCTTGGGGGAGACCCCGGCGTCGAGCAGCCGGCGGATGACCTTGCGGTTGTGCGCGTGACCCAGGAACTCCACCAGGGAGTGAGCCACCTCGGGGCCGATGCCGCGGATCTGCTGGAGGGTCGCCTCGTCGGCCTCGAGGATGGGGTCGAGCCCGCCGAAGTGCTCGGCCAGCAGCGTGGCGACGTGCTCGCCCACGTTGGGGATGCCCAGCGCGAACAGGAACCGGTCCAGCCGGGGCCGCTTGCTGCCCTCGATCGCGGCGACGAGGTTCTCGGCCGACTTCTCGGCGAAGCCCTCCAGCGGCAGCAGGTCCTCCCGGGTGAGCTTGTAGAGGTCGGAGAGGTCCTTGACCAGGCCCTGCTCCACCAGCTGCGCCACCGTCTTGTCGCCCAGCCCGGCGATGTCCATGGCGCCGCGCGAGGCGAACAGGCCCAGGTGCCCTTCGAGCTGGGCGCGGCAGCCGAGCGGGTTGGTGCACAGGTGGTAGGCGCCCTCGCGCTCCACCGGGGCGCCGCATACCGGGCACTTGGCGGGCAGCACGAAGCGGTGCGTGCCGTCCGGCCGGCGCTCCTTGAGCACCTCGACCACCTCCGGGATCACGTCCCCAGCCCGCCGGATGCGCACCGTGTCGCCCACGCGCACGTCCTTGCGGTCCACCTCGTCCTGGTTGTGGAGGGTGGCGCGCGAGACCGTCACTCCCTGCACGTCCACCGGCTTGAGAAGGGCCACGGGCGTGAGCTTCCCGGTGCGGCCCACCTGCACCACGATGTCCATCACCGTGGTGGTCTCCTGGCGCGGCGGGAACTTGAAGGCCGCCCCCCAGCGCGGCTCGCGGGTGCGGACGCCCAGCGCCTGTTGCCAGTCGCGCCGGTCCACCTTGAGCACCGCGCCGTCGATCTCGTAGTCCAGCTCCTCGCGCCGCTCCAGCAGGTGGGCGTGGTAGGCGATCGCCTCCTCGACGCCGTCGCAGCGCCTCACGTCGCGCTCGACGTGGAAGCCCCAGGCGCGCAGCGCCTGGAGGGCCTCCCACTGGGTGTCGGGCTCGGCGCCGCTCATGATCTCGTAGACGAAGAGGTCCAGCTTGCGCGACGCGGTGATCGAGGCGTCCAGCTGGCGCACCGTCCCTGCCGCCGCGTTGCGCGGGTTGGCGAAGGGCTCCTGCCCCTGCTCCACCAGGCGGCGGTTCATGGCCTCGAACTCCGAGAGCCGCATGAGCGCTTCGCCCCGCACGGCGAGCGTGCCGCGCGGCGGCCGGGGGCGGGCCTCGGCTCGCAGCCGCAGCGGCAGCGCGCGGATGGTGCGCAGGTTCTCGGTGACGTCCTCGCCCACGTCGCCGTGGCCGCGGGTGGAGCCCCGCAGGAACACCCCGTCCTCGTAGACCAGCTCCACCGAGAGCCCGTCGAACTTGGGCTCGGCCACGTAGGCCACCTTCTCGACCTCCAGGCCGCGGCGCACGCGCTCGTCGAACTCCCGCACCTCGGCCTCGTCCATCAGGGACTGCAGGCTCAACATCGGGGCGACGTGGCGCACCTTCTTGAAGGCCTCCCGCAGGCCGCCCGAGACGCGCGCGGTGGGGGAGTCCGGCTCCCGCAGGTCGGGGAAGGCCTCCTCCAGCTCCCGCAGCTCGCGCATGAGCTTGTCGTAGGCGGCGTCGGAGACGGTGGGCTTGTCGAGCACGTAGTAGCGGTAGTCGTGCTCGCGGATGGTCTCGGCCAGCTCGGCGATGCGCCGGCGGGCCCCGGTGCGCGAGAGGTCGGCCGCGCGGGTCATGAAGATTCCCCGGCCCGCTAGCTCCAGGCCAGCGCCGCGAAGCTCACCATGGAGCCGCTGGCCTCGAGCGACTGCTCGTAGCGCAGCAGGCGCCCCTCGCCCGGCTCCAGGGCCCGCAGCAACGCGTAGAGCGGCCCGAAGCCGCAGACCCGGGTGGCGTCACCCGTCTCGGCGATGGCCTGGAACCAGCCGTCCGCGTCGCCGCGGCGCGCGGCCTCGAGCGCCTGGCGGTCGAAGGCCTCGACCTCCTTGAGGCGCGCGTCGTCCAGCGTGCCGCCGTCCCCGAACCGCGCGCCCACGTGCGAGAGGTCCACGCCCGCCACGAAGCAGGTGGCGCCGCGGGCCTGCGCCGACACCTCGCGCAGCGCGGCGATGAAGCGCTCGATCGCCGGTTCGTCGCGCGGGGTGCGGCCGGCCTCGACCAGCGCGTGGAAGCCCCCGAACAGGATGGGCACGATGGTGAAGGGACGGTCTCCCAGGCGGCGCTTCAGGTAGAGGGCCTGGAACTCGATCGAGTGCTCGTCGCGGTGGATCAGCTCGTGCTCGTAGGCGGCGTCGCCGAGCCGGGCGGCCAGCGCGTCCACGAACTCGGTGTCGCAGCGGGCCGGGCCGAAGGGGGTTTCGAAGTGCTTGCGCGTGAGCGCGTAGTAGGCCTCGACCAGCTGGTGGCCGGTGCCGAGGATCACGAAGCGCAGCGGACCTTCCGGGCTCGCCCCCAGCTCCAGGTAGGCACGGGCGAAGGTGGGCCCGCCGCGGCGCACATCAATGTGCGGCGCCACCAGCGCGCGCGGCACGGCTCCGTCTCGGGCTGCCGCCTCGCCGGCCTCCTCCCGCCAGCGCTCGGCCTTGGCGAAGTGCCGGTCCAGCTCCTTCGCCAACGGCTCGGCGGCGTCGGGGTAGGAGAGCCCGGCGTGGGCGGCCTGGCGGAACTCCAGCGCGTGATAGCCGCGGCGCAGCTCGTCCAGCGTCTTGCGGAAGCGCTCGGACTCCAGCAGCAGCAGCCCGTCGAGCTGGGCCACGAACTGGCGCAGGATGGTGGAGGAGCGCAGGTCGCCGGTCTCGCGCACCATCATGGCGCAGAGGTCGTTGAGCGGGGTGCTGCCGTCGAAGAGCTGAAGCATGGGCAGCGCCTCCAGGCTGATGGCCACCGGCTGGGGCGAGACCCCCAGCGGGTCGCTCAGCACCAGCACCTCCCGTCCGTTGGCGCGCGCCACCTGCATCTCCAGCGGCCGCAGGCTGGGGTATTCCGGCAGGTCGTCGGGGATCTCCCCGGCGGCGCCGGGCGGAACCACCAGCCGCGGCGCCGCGGCGGGTGGAGTGCCCGGCTCCGGCTCGGCCGGGGCGTCCGCCCCGGGCGGAAGCACGATGCCCCGCAGCGCGGAGCCCGGCGTCCCGCCCGGCAACACGACACCCTTGGGTCTTTCGGGCGGCTTGGGGTCGAGGGTCATGAGCGAGTCAATCTAGCCCAGGCACCGGGGGGCCTCAAGCCGGGCGGGCGCGTGTCGCCCACCCACGGCCCGCCGGAGAAATCGCGTGCCCCGCGCGCCGACCTGGGCCATGATGCGCGCCGGGGAGGCGGCATGACGGTGGAGGCGCTGGGCAAGATGCTGGGCCTGTTGCTGGAGGGCATGGAGGGCGAGCCGGGGTTCTGGCACGGCTCGCGCGACCAGGTGCAGGTGTTCGTCCTGGCCGACGAATCGCACGACCGCATGCGCATCATGTCCCTGGTGGGCGAGATCAAGGAGAAGGACCCCGAGTTCCTGCGGCTCCTGCTGGGGGCCAACTTCGACCGCGCGCTGGACGCGCGCTACGCCATGCGGGGCGACGAGCTGTGGTCGGTGAGCGTGCATCCCCTGGCCACCCTGGCGCCCGACGACGTGGGGAGCTTCCTGGACCAGGTGGTGCGGCTGGTGAAGAACACGGGGTCCAGCTACGCTTCGACCGACCTGGTGTTCCGATCCATGTCCGAGGATGGGGAAGAGGAGGAGGACGGGGAGCAGGAAGGCGAAGAGGAACGCGAGCCCTCGTGAATCCATCGCGGAGCAGCGTGCCGGAAGCGAGCATGGAGGTACGGCTGCGCGGGCGCGCGCTCGCGGGCCGAGCCTGGCCGTGCGACGCGCCGCGCGCCGCGGTGGCCATCCTCCATGGGCTGGGCGAGCACGGCGGCCGCTACGCCGCCCTGGGCTCGAACCTGGTCGAGGCCGGGTTCTCGGCATGCACGGTGGACCTTCCGGGCCACGGCGCCTCGCCGGGCGGGCGCGGCGACGTGGCGTGGAACACGTTGCGCGACGAGGTGGCGCCCGCGCTCCTCGACGTGGCGCGCAGCCTGCCCGGGGCGAACGCGCGGCAGCCGCTTTTCCTGCTGGGTCACAGCATGGGCGGCCTGCTCGCCCTGGACGTGGCGCTCTCGTTCCCGGACGCCATGACCGGCATCGTGGTCTCGGCTCCCGCACTCCTGCCGGCCGTTCCGCCCCCCGGCTGGAAGGTATCGCTCGCGCGTCTGGTGGGAACGCTCGTGCCCGGGGCGCGCTTCGACGCCGGGATCCGGCACGAGCAGCGCAGCCGGGATGCGGAGGTGGCGGAGCTGGCGCGCAAGGACCCGTTCGTCCACCCGTGGATCACGCCGCGGCTCTACTTCGGGTTCGCCGAGGCGCAGGAGCGCGTGATGGGGGCGGCCCCGCGGCTCGCGGTGCCGGCCGTGATCGTGCAAGGGGACGCGGATACCGTGGTGAGCCCGGCCGCCACGCGCGCCTTCGCCGTGGCGGCGGGCGGCAACCAGCTCGCGCTCAACACCTATCCCGAGATGCGGCACGAGGTCTTCAACGAGGTCGGGCGCGAGGCGCCCGTTCAGGCCGTAGTCGCCTGGATGGGCGCCGTGGCGGAGCTGCGGGCGGCGGGGTAGGGGCGATGGCCGAGACCCCCTTCTACCACGACGGTTCCCGCCGCCTGCAAGACCAGTTCGACAGCCGGCGCATCGCCGACCGGCTGGAGCAGGTCACGGTGCACGCCACCTTCACCGAGCAGGACCGCGCCTTCATCGAGCGCTGCCCGATGTTCTTCCTGGCCACCGCGGACGCCCAAGGCCGGCCGGACTGCTCCTGCAAGGGCGGCATGCCCGGCTTCGTCCGCGTGGTGGACGAGCGCACCCTGGCCTTCCCCCACTACGACGGCAACGGCATGTTCCGCAGCCTGGGGAACGTGGCGGTGAATCCCCGCGTCGCCCTGCTGTTCGTGGACTTCGAGCGACCCCGCCGGGTGCGCGTGAACGGGTTGGCCAGCCTGCACCGGGAAGATGCGCTGCTCGCGAGCTTCCCCGGTGCGCAGCTCATGGTGCGGGTGCGCGCCGAGCGCATCTTCCCCAACTGCCCGCGCTACATCCATCGCTGGCGACTCGAGGAGCCCTCGGTCCACGCTCCGCGCGAAGGGTACACGCCGCCCACCCCCGACTGGAAGAGGGCGCCGGAGTTCCGGGAGCACCTGCCCAAGGAGAGCGAGCGAGGCTGAAACCCGGTCGTTCGACGAACGCCGCGGAGTAGCTCCGAGGGCCTCGGACGTGGCCCGCCCCGGCGCGTCAGGTGGCCGCGACCGGGCTCCTCTCGACCCGGCGGTGAGGAGGTTGGAGGACGCGGAGGGCCAACCGCAGCCGCTCCTCGAGCGAGGCCTCGGGAATCGCCTCGCACGCCGCCGCCGCCCGGCGCACCGGGGTACCCGCCGTAGGCGGGTCCGGCGCGGAAGCCGAGCTGCCGCAGCCAGGGCACCACGTCCCGCTCCGGCGACACCCGGGCCGCCGCGGCCCGCGCCTTCGCCTCGCGGCGCTTGTGGTCCATGAACGCGGTCCCGAAGGTGCAATCGGCGGCGTACTGACTGATTGTGGGGACGGCACCGGAGCGTGAGCCCCGCCACCGTGGCCTGGCCCCCGCGCGCCACCGGGACGAGGTGGTCGTACTCCAGCCGGGTGCGGGCCGGGCAGC
>JBBIHL010000061.1:0-6269 GCA_037447075.1 Candidatus Eiseniibacteriota bacterium
CGCTGCTGTGCGACATGGAGGCCGCGTTCCGCGCGGAGAGCCCCGGCGGGGCCATCGGGTGGGAGCTGCTCGACGACCACGTCCACCTCTCGCTGCGCGGGCAGGCCCTGTTCGCGAGGACGCTCGCGGCCGCGATGACCTCGACGCCCCTGCCCGTGCGGCTCGAGCGCGCGGACGTGGATCGCCTGCCCGGCTGGGAGACCTACGCCGGGCGCCTGGGCCGCAGCGTCTACGCCGATTTCCAGGCGGCGACCCATCTGCGCAAGCTGTTCGGCATCTCGTTCATGCGCCGCGGCAACGAAGCCGCCTTCCGCCGCTACGACCAGCTCTGCTCCTCACTGCCGGGCCGGATGAGCGAGACCGACCGGCGCGCCGTCGAGCGCTGGCGCGACCCCAGCCTGCATGGAGCCACCGACCGCCCGCTGGAGTTCGTCGCGGGGGTCTACCGGATGCTGGCCGGCGACTACGCCGGCGCGGCCCCGTTGCTGGACTTCGCCCGGGCCTCCGTCCCGGCGCTCTCGCTGTGGCGCATGCAGCTGACCTGGTACCTCATGACCTGTCGCCGCCATCTCGCCGACAGCCCGACCGACGAGGACCTGCGGCAATGCCGCGAGGCCATCCGGATCGGCGAGTTCCTGCGGCGCTACGGGGACGCCGGGAATCGGGACGTGCTGCAGCAGCTGGGCCTGTTCTACAACCTCATGGGCGACCACGCGGCCGCGGTCCCCTGCCTGGAGGCGGCGGTCCGGACCGCGAGCGGGAGGGACGCGTGGGAGATCGTCCAGGCCCTGGCCGATTCCTACCGGCAGCTCCACCGGGCGGACGACGCCCGCCGGCTGCTGGAGCTCGCCGCGCGGGATCCGGAGATGGGCGAGGCCGCGCGCCGGCTGCTGGGAAGGCTGGAGGGGGGCGCGGCGAGCGCCCCGTCGCGCCAGGCGGACAAGTGACTCGCAGCGGCACCGTGGCCCGGTCATCCCCGGTCGCGCTATCCTGGCGGGAGTCCCCAGCACGAAGGAGCGAAACTGCCATGCCCCGCCTCTCCGACCTCCTCGACCAGCCCCGCGCCCGGGCCTTCCTCAAGGGGGTGCTGGCCCAGCGCCGCTTCGTCAACGCCTACCTGTTGGTAGGCCCGTGGGGCGTGGGCAAGTGCGCGGCCGCGCTGGCCTTCGCGCGCGCCGTCAACTGCGAGCGGCAGGGCGACGACGCCTGCGACGCGTGCCCCTCCTGCCGCAAGGCCGCGGACCTCCAGCACCCCGACCTGCACTTCCTCTTCCCGGTCTCGGGCGAGGAGAAGGAGCTGGAGGACACCGTGGCCGCGACGCTCCAGGCCATGCGCGAGGACCCGCTCTACGTGCACACCAGCGAGAAGGCGGCCTCGATCCGGCTCTCGCTCACCCGTGCGCTCCTGCGCGAGATGGCCTACCAGCCCTTCGAGGCCGGCCACCGCATCGTGGTGGTGCGCGACGCCGACCGGATGCGCGAGGACCAGTACTCGGCCATGCTCAAGTCGCTCGAGGAGCCCTCGAGCCGCACCCTGTGGGTGCTGACCTCGTCGCGCCCCAACCGGCTGCCCGCCACCATCCGCTCGCGCTGCCAGACGGTGCGCTTCGCCCCGCTGCGGGAAGCGACCGTCCAGGCCTTCCTCGCGGAGCGGGCCAAGGTGCCGGCGCGCGAGGCGCGCGTGCTCGCGGCGCTGGCGTCGGGCAGCCTGGGGCGCGCGCTCACCCTGCGCGACCAGCCGGCCCTGGAGCTGCGCGACCAGGCGCTGGCGCTGCTGGAGCCGGCGCTGCGGCGCGACTACGCGGCGCTGTGGAAGGCGGCGCAGGCGGCGGGGGGCTACGGCCGGGCCAACCGGGAGAAGGTGCGGCGCACGGTGGAGTTCCAGCTGCTGTGGCTGCGCGACCTGCTGCGGCTGCGCCACGGCGGTTCGGGTGCCGACCTCGTCAACCGCGACCGCGAAGCGCAGCTCGAGGCGCTGGCCGGGCAGGTGAGCGCGGGCGAGATCCGCCGCCGCGCCCTCATCCTGGAGGAAACGCTGCGGGCCATCGAAGGCAACGTCTCACCCGACCTGGCCTTCTTCTCGGGCCTGGCGCGGGCGGCCGGCGACGCGCTTTCCGCTGCGGACGACTGGCCGCGGCACGCGGCGGCGCGCCTGGCCGAGTAGCCGGGGCGGGGGGGCCCGGAGCGACCCGCGGGGGATTCTCCCGCCCCCTCCTGTGCGATCCGGGGCCCTGCCGGCATTCACTCGCGCGGAGGGTCCCAACCGCCGTCCCCTCGCGGATCCTCGCCAAACGTTCCAGCCCTGGGGCCGCCGCGGCGCGGCGCCAGAGGCCAAGGAGGACCCCATGTCGCGCATTCCCCCCAACCTTCGTCCGTGGGTCGCCGGGTCGTCCCCTGCGCGACCCATCCCCGGCGCGTGGGCCGCCCTGACCCTCGTCCTGGGCACGCTGCTCGCCCTGGCCCCCCCGGCCGCGGCACACCTCTCCATCATCCGCCAGGGCCGCGAGAGTCGCGGCGGCATCGAGGCCGGCGACATGATGGGCATCGCGCTGGCGGCCGGCGACTTCAACGGCGACGGCTACGACGACGTGGCCATGGGCGCATCCGGCGAGGACGTGAACGGGGAGGGCGCCGACGCGGGCGCCGTGATCGTCAACTTCGGCTCCACCTTCGGCATCACCCACGTGGGCGCCCAGCTGCTCACCGCCGGCTCCATCGGCCAGACGGGCCAGGCCGGCGCCGGCTTCGGCCGCGCGCTCGCCGCCGCCGACTTCAACCACGACGGCTACGACGACCTCGCGATCGGCGCTCCGTTCCACGATCTCAATGGACAGGCGAACGCGGGCCGGTTCTACGTCGTCTACGGGAGCGCCGCGGGGCTCCAGAGCAGCTCGGTCGTCTTCGACGAGACCAGCGCCGGGGGCGGGATCGAGGCCGGAGACGAGTTCGGGCGGTCCTTCGCCGTCGGGAACTTCGACGGCGACCCGGTGGGCTGGGCCGACCTCGCCGTGGGCGCCCCCGGCGAGGACGGCGGCGCGGGAGCGGTCGCGGTCAACTACCTGGGCGGCTTCTTCGGGCTCACCTCCGGCGTGGCCACCTTCTTGAAGCAATCCACCCTGGGCGGCGTCAACACTCCCGGAGACCGCTTCGGCCAGGCCCTGGCCGCGGGCAACCTGGTTGGGACCAGCCACGACGATCTGGCCATCGGCGCCCCCTACCATGACAACGCGCTCGCCGACCTGGGGGGGGTGTACGTGGTGAGAGGCTCGGCGTCGGGGCTCTCGGCGAGCGCGCCGCTCTTCTACGACCCCGCCTGGATCCTCGGCCCCCTGCACAGCAGCACCTACTTCGGCGCCGCGCTCGCCGTGGGCCAGTTCTTCTCGGGAGCCTACCGGTCGCTTGCCATCGGGGAGCCGGGGCGGACCGTGAACGGCCTGGCCAACGCCGGACGCGTGCTCGTGGCCAAGGGCGGCGCGAGCGCGCTCGACTTCAGCGCCGGCGTGCTCCGCATCCTCACCGAGAACTCGGGCGGGAGCGGGACGGTGGAGGCCAACGACCGCTTCGGGGACGCCCTCGCCGCCGGCGACTTCTACAACCTGGACGGA
Source organism: Candidatus Eiseniibacteriota bacterium (assembly GCA_037447075.1). GTDB lineage: Bacteria > Eisenbacteria > RBG-16-71-46 > RBG-16-71-46 > RBG-16-71-46 > JBBIHL01. The sequence goes on from JBBIHL010000061.1 coordinate 3,606, forward strand.
TACGACGACGTCGCGGTGGGGGCCTTCCAGGATGGTCTGGGCGTGGGCGTGGGGCTGGGCCAGTTCCAGATCTTCCCGGGCGGCTCGACCGGTCCCAGCGGAGCGGGCTGGTCCGGCTTCAACCAGGGCACCTGCAACGAGCCCGCCGAGTCCGGGGACTGGTTCGGCCACAGCATCGCCTACGGGCGCTTCGACGCCACCGGCAAGGGCGGCTTCGCGGTGGGCGCCCCCCTGGAGGACTACGAGAGCACCTACCCGGGCGAGAACCTCTTCCTCGCGAACGCCGGCATGGTGCACATCATCGCCCCGTGGCGGCAGGCCTTCGGGCTCACCTGCAAGCGCTCCACCGCCTGGGACTGCGAGGGCAACCTGGTTTTCTCGCAGAAGCCGTTCGACAAGGTGACCGTGGCGAGCACCACCAAGATCCTCACCGTGCTCATCGCATGCGAGCGCACCCAGCTGCCTTCCAACCACCCGGACTACGTGAGCATCAACACGCTTTACACCGTGCCCCAGTGGGTCGCCGACAACATCGGCGGCAGCCAGGTCCCGCTCATCGCGGGGGAGGTGATGTCGCTGCAGAACCTGATGTGGACCTGCATGATGGTTTCGGGGAACGACGCCGCCCACGCCATCGCCGACCTGCTGGGATCGGGGCCCGACTACACGGCGCGCGTCGCCGACTTCGTCGCCGAGATGAACCAGCGCGCCGCGGCGATCGGGATGAGCTTCAGCCACTTCAGCAATCCGCCGGGCTTCGACAACAGCGTGATCGGAACCCTGGGCGAGAACTACTCCACCGCCGAGGAGATGGCCAGGCTGGGCCGTGAGGCCATGCGGAACTCGCTCTTCCGCCAGATCGTGGGCACCAAGTCCCTGACCATCACGCGAGTGGTGCCCGGACCCAACTTCCAGTGGTCGTGCGGCAACTTCATCAACAACGTGCTGAACGGGGTGAACTACGCCAACGGGATCAAGGGCGGGAGCACCGGGAGCGCCGGGATCACCGGGGTCTACTCCGCGCGGCCCCCGGCCTCCATTGACAACGCGATCATGGACGAGTTCGGTTGCCCGGCCAAGACGGCGGCCAACGCCCAGAAGCTGCTCCAGCTCGGCATGAACGAATGCGGCGTCTTCGTGCCCATGCCGCTCCTGGAGGACGAGGACAAGATCTACTTCGCCTGGGGCAACCTCACGACCCAGCGGGGCTTCGCCACGGGGAGCACGGCCGAGCTGCGCGTGGGGCCGACTCTGGAGGACGTGCTGCTCGACCTCTACCGGCAGACGGGGACCGGTCCCGCCTCGGCCGAGCTGGATTTCTGCCGCAACTCGGAGGTCTTCATCGAGCCCGGGACTGCGAACACCTTCGGGGTGTCGCCCTTCTCGTCGCACACCGGGATCAAGATCCTGAACATGGGTGAGGCGGCCGCCCGCATCCGGGTCACCCTGCCCAACCAAGCCGATCCTGCCGACTACACCATCCCCGCCGGCGAGTTCGTCCTCATCCCGGGCTACACCGCTCCCGCAGGGGGAATGGCGAGCTTCCCGTGGACGATCGAGAACCAGGCCACGGGCGGCGACCCTCTGCACCTGGGGGTGGAGGAGTGCTACGCGGTCCAGCTCCCGGCGATCCCCGATCCGGACGTGAGGCCCTTCTACACCGCCCGCCTCATCCGTCGCGGCGACTTCGCCAACGACCAGTGCAGCTTCCAGCTCGTCGGCCAGGATCCGAGCGCCGGGAGCGAGCTGTTCCTGGCGATGCACTCGCCGAGCGCGCCGGTGGTGGCGGTGGGGGATCCCCGTCACACCCCCGATGACGGGGCCCTGCTGCGGCTGCTGCCGGCCTCGCCCAATCCCTTCCGCGACCGCACGCGGCTGGTGTTCGACCTGCGGAATCCGGCCCGCGTCGCGCTCTCCGTGTTCGACCTCCAAGGGCGCAGGGTGCGCAGCTTCCCCGAGGAGGCGCTCCCCGCCGGGCGCTGGGCGGTGGAGTGGGACGGCAGGGCGGACGATGGCCGGCCGCTGCCCAACGCCGCCTACTTCTACCGCGCGACCGCCGATGGCAGGGATGCCGGCAGCGGCACGGTGATCCGCATGAGGTAGCGCCCGGGCAGGCTCGGGCCGGCGCTGCGCCGCGACGTCCCGACGTCGTTGACATCGCGTCCATGCCGGCGCCACTCCCACCCGGCCCTCGCCTCCGGCCGGGCGGAGTGGCGCCGCCGCTTCCGGGGCTGCCTCGCGCCGGCACGCCCGCTGCAATGAGCCCCCGCGCTCCCGCCCATGATCACCCGCCCTCGCCCGGGCATGGATGCGCGTCCGCGCCGCCCCCGCGGCAGTCTTGGCGGCCCTGCTGGGCGCCGCCCCGTCGCTGGCCGCATCGCCGCCCGCCGACACCCTGCCGGTCTTTCGGATGAAAGTGTCCGGTCCCGTCTCCCCGGCCGCGCCCGTGCCGCCGCCGCGCATCCTGCCTCGCTCCCTGGCGCCGCAGATCCTGGCCCGCCCCACCACCGGCGTGATCTTCGAGGAGGACTTCGAGCTCAACGCGATCCCCGGCCCGATGTGGGACGCGTCGGACAAGGACTTCGGCTCCGGGCTCGACTACTGGGGCGTCGTATGGTCTTTCGACGGCCATCCCACCTACTCCGGGGTGAAGTCGGCCTACTG
>JBBIHL010000061.1:6279-10779 GCA_037447075.1 Candidatus Eiseniibacteriota bacterium
ACGAACCGCACCGACCGCCGCTACGACAACGACATGGATGCCCGGCTGGTCACGCGGGAACCGATCTACAACAACGGCGGGGAGCTGGTCGTCACATTCCGCCACTGGATCGAGGTCGAGGCCGGGGCCGACTGGCTCTATGTGGGGGCCTCCGCCGACGGCATCGCCTGGGTGTGGACCCCGGTCCTGCCGGGGAGCACGCCCGGCTGGCGGACGGAGCAGGTCGTGTTCACCGACGCCCCGCGGCTGTGGATCGGGTTCGCCTTCACCAGCGACGGCGCGAACACCGCCACGGGCGCCTACGTGGACCAGATCCAGGTGTTCGGCTCGGTGCCGCCGGGTCCCGACCTGGTGTGGTTGGCACCGACCGGATGGCCGAGCCCCCTGGTCTTGAGCCGCTTCACCGGCGGGCATGCGGAGTTCGGCCCGCTCGCCGACGTGCCCACCTACTTCGATCTGGCCGTCGCCAACCTGGGCGGGAGCGCCGCGCCCCCCACCCGCACCCGTGTGGACGTGGACGGGCAGCCGGCGTTCTACGTGCAGACGCCCTTCCTGCTGCCCAACGCCATCGCCACCGTGGACGACGTGCCGTTCACCGTGCGCGGCGTGGGCTACCACACGGTGGAGGGCGTGGCCGACGCCTGGTACGAGGCGCCCGAGGGCGACGAGTCCAACAACCGGCACTTCCGCAGCGTGTACTTCGCGACCCCTCCCCGGCCGGATCTGCTGTTCCGCTCGGTCACGGTCTCGCCCGAGGTCGCCCTCCCGGGCGAGGCGGTGACCGCGACCTTCGAGCTCGAGAACGCCGGCCAGGACTGGGCGTTGCTCTCGCGCCTGGGCTTCTACTGGAGCCGCGCCACGGCGCCTCCGCCGGGGGCGCCGCCGGACTCCTCGGTGATCGTGCCCGACATGGCGGTGGGCGAGCGGCGCAGCTACAGCGTGACCCGCGTGGCGGCCGGGGACACCGCCCTGGCGATCTACGCGCGCGCCGACGTCTTCGACTTCACCACCGAATCCAACGAGAACAACAACCTGGCCGGCCCAGCCTACGGCCGCTGGCGCACGTTGAGGCTGGTGGCGCGCGACCTGGGCACGGGCGGCGAGGTGGGGCTGCGCTGGACCCGCTTCCCCGGCGTGAGCTACGAGCTCCAGCGCGCGCCGCTGCTCGACAGCTGGGCCTTCCAGACCATCGCCGCCACCGGGGACACGGTCTGGCGCGACGCCGGGCTGCCCCTGCACCTCACGCACCGCTACCGGGTGCGGGCGCTGCGCGCCGGCCAGCCGCGCGCCTCCTCCACCGAGGCCCTGGCATCGGCCCGCCTGCCTCTGGTCCTGGTGCGCGGCGCGGAGGTCTTCACCCCCAACTTCCTCGGCTACTGGGCGGACTCGCTGGAGAACTGGCGCAGCTGGCGGTTCCTGCTCACCGACCCCGCCGCGCCCGCGGTGCGGTTCGAGCACCTCTGGACGCCCGCGCTCCCCCGTCAGGCCCCGATCGAGGACTGTGAGGACGTGCTCTCCCGCTACCTCGACGCCCGCATGGACGGCCTGGCCCGGCTCAACCAGGAGGAGTTCGGCGCGGCCGCGCGCCCCCGCCAGGTGCTGGTGGTGGCGCACAGCGCCGGCGGGCTGCACGCCCGGCGCCTCATGCACCGGCGCCACGGCCTGGTGGCCCGGCTCGTGATGGTGGCCACCCCCAACGGCGGCACGCCGCTCGCCTACCCGCTGGTCGTGGCCATGCACCATCCGCTCGTGCTGGCCGCCGACCCCTACCACGGCTGCCTGGGCCGCACCCTGATCTGCCAGTGCACCCCGCTCTACATGCGCTACTTCTTCAATCGCCAGGTGCGGCGCGACCCCACCCCCGGCGTGCGCTACGAGGGCGTGGCCGGCAACGGGGGCTGGCCGTACCTGCCCCTGCTGTGGCCGGAGGAGCACGACGGCCTGGTGACGGTGAACAGCATGTTCGACCCCGCGGTCTTCCCCGCCGACTACCCGCGGCACGTGGTGGGCCTCCTGCACAACCAGCTCAAGGAGGACGCGGCCACGCTGGCCGATCAGGTCTACCCGCTGCTCACCGACCGGGCGTGGGGCTTCTCGCTCCCGCCCCGGCTGGAGCCGCCCGCCGGACTTCCCGCCGGGCCCGCCGGGCCATGGCGCGGGGTCGCCGTCCTGGCCGACTCGTCGCCCCCGGGGGTCACGCACGCCCTCCCCTTCACCCTCCGCGGCAACGCCCCCCTCCGCGTCTCGGTCTTCAGCCTGGACGGGGCCGAGCTGGACCTCGCCGTGCGCGATCCGGCCGGGGCCAAGTACGACTCGGCGCGGGCCTCCTACCGGGACGGCTGCTCCTTCACCCGCTGGGCCGACCTGCCCTTCCTGGGGGGCGAGAGCGTGGTGGTGGACGCCTCTGGCCCCGGCACCTGGGAGGCGCGGGTCACGGTGCGGACCGAGCTGCCCGGCGTGAGCCCCTACCTGGTGACCGTGGAAGAGGCCAGCGATCCCGTGCTCTCGCTGGAGCCCGAGGCGCTTACCGCCCGGGCCGGGGAGACGGTATGGGTGCGGGCGCGGCTCGACTCGGGGGGCGCGCCGGCGCCCGCGGACCTGGCCGCCGAGATCCTCTCGCCCGACGGCTCCCGCCGCGCCCTGCCGCTCTACGACGACGGGGCGCATGGCGATGGTGCCCCGGGCGACGGGCTCCACGCCGCGCCGCTCGTGGTAGCGGGCCCCGACGGCATCCACTCCGTGATGGTGACGGCCACGGGGCCCGGCTTCGTGCGCCGCGAACTGGGGGCGCTGCTGGTTGGGGCCACGGATCTGCAACCGCCCACCGTGCGCGTGGTGAAGCCCAGCGACCCCGGTGATGTGCTCTTCGCCGACGCGCCCTACGTCGTCGAGTGGACCTCCGCCGACAGCGCGGGGGTGGACTCGGTGGCGCTCTGGTTCTCGGCCGAGGACGGCTCGCTCCACGAGCCGATCGCCTCGGGGCTGCCGGCCGGCGGGCAGTACCTGTGGCAGGTGCCCGGGCGCCTGTTCGGGCGGTGGGGGCGGGTGCGGGCGGTGGCCTTCGACCGCTCCGGCAACATCGGCGAGGACGCCAGCGACGCGCCCATCCCGGTGATCGTGGTGGTCGGCCAGGAGCCGGGCGGGGCCCTCCGCTTCGCGCTGCGCCTCCTGGGCGGCAACCCGGTGCGCGCGCCCGCGACCTTCGAGGCCGCGACCCCGGATCCGGGATCCGCGAGCCTCGAGGTCTTCGACGTGACCGGCCGGCGCGTGCGCCGCTTGCTCTCGGGGACCCTGGCGGCCGGCGTGCGCCGGGTGGAGTGGCGGCTCGACGACGACGCGGGCGCGCCAGTCCGGTCCGGGGTCTACTGGGTGCGCTGGCGCTCGCGGGATCGGTCCTCGACCCGGGCCCTGGTGGTGCTAAGGTAGTCCGCAGGAACTCGCCGCAACCCGCCCCCGAAGCGGACGCGCGCATGCGCAAGCTGGCGCAGCGGCTTTGTGGCGCCTTCACCTGGCTGGCGCTGCTGCTTCGCCGCCTCTTCCCCTGGCTGGCGCTGGGTTTCCGCTACCTCTTCTCCTGGCTCGCCCTGATCTGGCCGGTGAGCTTCCTGCGCGCCGCCCTCCGCAGGCCCGCCTTTCGCGAGCTGGGGGCGCCCCTCTTCCCGGTCCTGGCGCTCTCGGCGGCGAGCCGGGTCGCCGCGGGCTGGGACCCGCCCCACCCGGACTGGACCTTCGTCCCGTTCGCCGTCCTCTACGGGCTCTGGAACATCGCGCTGGCCTCGCTCGCCGCCCTGGGCTGCGCGCGGCTGGCGCGGGGGCGGGCCAGGGCGGGGGCCAGGCAGGACAACATCGCGCTCGCCATCTGCGGCGTCTACGCCTGCGTGCCCTGGAGCGCCCTCATGGGCACGAGCCGCCTTCAGGGGGCATTGGGCGCCGCTGGCCGTGGCTCCGAAGGCCCCTGGCCCCTGTGGCGCGACTGGGTGCAGTGGGCCCTGTCCGAGAGGCCGCAGCCGCCCTGGATGATGAGCCCGACCAACCACACGTTCTGGCTCTGCGTGGGCCCCGGGCTCGCCCTCACGGCGCTCGGCCTGTGGCGAGCGCTGCCCCACGTCCCACGGGGAGTTCGTGCCCGCTTCTGGCTCCTGTGGGCGCTCGCCCTCACCGTGCTGGTCGGGCTCTTCTTCGGAGCGTTCTAGCCGTGGACGGACCGCGAGCCACCATCTGGCCGGACCGGCTCCGGTGGCGCTACCTGCTCTCCTGGATGGCGCTGGTCCGCCCCGCGACCCTGGTGCGGGCCGCCACCCGCTACCCCTCGTGGCGGGAGCTGCCGGCGCCCATGTTCCCCGGCCTGCTCGCCGCCCTGCTGGGCAACCTCTTCCGGGCCTTCGTCCCGCCCTACAGCGAGCGCGGCATGCTGCCGCTCACGGTGTTGAGCGGCCTGGGGCAGGTGACGGTCGCCGCGCTCGCGGCGCTGGCCTGCGCGCGGCTCGCGCGCCGGTGGTC
>JBBIHL010000062.1:0-10740 GCA_037447075.1 Candidatus Eiseniibacteriota bacterium
CTGGGGGTGTTGGACCCCTGGGCCGGTCTGGCCGCGGTCATCGCGGCGGCAGGGGGCGAAAGGAGACTCTATGAACGCACCTAGCCTGTGGGACTTGAACGACACGCAGCATTGGGACGTCTTGACCGCCCTCCGCGGTTGCGACTGCCCCAGCGAGGCGAGCGAGGCGCTCAATTCCGTGACAAGCGCCGTCATCCGCTACATGGCCGGATACAACGGCCGACACGGCTCCTGCCTGTCACCGAGGGTCGCCAAGGCTGTCTGGGGGGACGCCTCGGCAGACGAAAGAGAGGGCGCACGCCGCTTGTGGCGAGAGAACGCCCGTTTCCGCAGTCATGTCATTCTTGCTTTCCGAGCGCTCTGTGACTGGCGCGTGCCCGGGGCCGAGGAATACTGGGCCTGGGTGATGGAACAGCTCGGCCCCTGGTGGCAGAAGCCGTGAAGCGCCTTGCGGAGGCCGAGGCAGACATGGACGCCGTGCTGCTGGCCGGCTTCTGCTCGCCTGCCTGCGCCTGGGCGTGGGTGGCGCGCGAGTTTGCGCCGCGCGGCGCACGATGAGCCGCCGGGACTCCAGGTCCGCCGGCCCGGTTCCCGGCGGCAGCACACACGCCGGGCCGGCACAACGGAGGGCGTGAAGATGCCGATAACCTATTACCCCGAGGCGTTCGAAGCCTGGCTGCCGCTCATCAGGCGGCTGCCGAAGGGGACGAACATAGTAGAAGTGAGCGAGTTGAAACTCACGCTCATGCCCGGCGGGAGCTCGACGGCTCGCGATATTCGTGACGCGCTCGCCTTGGGCCGGTGGCGCAAGCATTTTGCGCTGGGACTCGACTGGTGGGAGTGGTCTGCTGAACTCGGGGAGGGCCGAGTCGTCGAAATCTTCGCTGATCGCCAGGGGCCGGCTAGTTGCAGCCGCCAAACCCGGTTGGTGAAGAAGATGGTGAAGGTGCCCACGGCATTCGACGAGGTAGAGTGCGAGGTCGAAGAGCTATTCTGGGTGTGCCCCGGCGACGAGGCCGCACGCGCTGAGCCGTCGGAGGCCGAGCCGGCCCGCGAGGGCCAGGAGGGAGGAAACCATGCTGTATCACCACGGGAGTGAGAGTTACGCGGAGGCCGCGAGCAAGGCCGCCGCGCACGCGCGCGAGCAGTTGGAGGGGCTGATCGAGCGGGGGCGGCAGCGCGCGGCCGCCGTGATCGAGAAGGTGCAGAGCGAGGTTCCTCACGACCAGGTCGTGGCGGGGCGCGCGCTCGCCTTCGAGGGCGCCCCGGACGGCCTCCGACTGCGGGTGAACCTCGCCGAGATCGCCGACGAGACGCAGGGCCGCCTGATGCACGAGCATGCGCTCCAGCAGGCCTGCGCGCGGGCCCGCTTCGACGGCGGTGAGGGAGACGACGAGGGCCGCGGCATCCAGTGGGCGTGGGCCAGGGAAGCGCTCGCCAAGGACTGGGGGCGCGAGCTCTTGGCGCACAACCTCAACACGATCCTCTCGCGCACCGGGCGGCGCTACCTGCTGCGCGGCGTCGGCGACCAGGTCCGCGGCTTCCTCTCGGACCGCTTCCGCCGGCTGGACTCCAGGCCGATCCTCGACGCCTTCTGCCGCGCCGCCGACGCGCTCGGCGCGGTGCCGGTCGAGGGCTACACCAGCGAGACGCGGGTCGCGCTGAAGGCCCTCTTGCCGAGGATCTTCGAGCCGGTCCCGCACGAGGTGATGGCCTTCGGCGTCATGTTCGGCAACAGCGACTATGGCGATGGCGCCCTGTCGCTGCGCTTCTTCATGCTCCGGCTCTGGTGCACGAACTACGCGATTACCGACGAGGCGCTCCGCCAGGTGCATCTCGGCGGCCGACTGCCGGACGACGTGCGGTTCTCGGACCGGACCTACCGGCTCGACACGGCGCGGAGCGCGGCGATGGTGAACGACCTGATGCGCTCCGAGCTCGGCAGTGACCGGATCAACCAGGCGTGCGGGCTGATCGAGCGCGCGAGCGAGGAACAGGTCGCCCCCCGCGACGTCGCCGCCTGGCTGGCGAAGCGGGTCGGCAAGGGGGAGGCGAAGGCCGTGAGCGAGGCGTTCAGCTCGGCCGACGTCGTGAACCTGCCGCCGGGGCAGACCGCCTGGCGGCTCTCGAACGCCATCTCCTGGGTGGCCGGCCGGCAGGAGGACGTCCGGCGCAAGCTGGAGCTGATGCAGCTGGCGGGCGAGGCCCTGCCCGGCGGCGGGAAGCTCCACACGCGCAACTGACGGACGGCGGTTCGGCCGCCCCTGGGTGCAGGGACGCAGCAGGAGTCCCCGGGGGCGGCCAGGGACGTGAGCGAGGCCCCGGTCCCAGAGATGGGGGCAAGGTCGCGGGGGGCGCGACGCCGGGGCCAGGAGGAAATCGTGAACCAGAAGCCGCACATCTCGCCGAGCGCGATGGACATGTTCCTGCGCTGCGGCGAGCAGTACCGCCGGCGCTATGTCCTGGGCGAACGCATCCCGCCCGGGATCGCGCTCGTGAAGGGCGGCGGCGTGCACCATGCCGCCGAGGTCAACTACCGGCAGAAGATCGAGTCCCACACCGATCTGGACGACAAGGTCCTGTGCGACGCGGCTCGCGATCACATCCACCATACCGTCGCTGCGGAGGGGCTGATGCTGGCACCTGACGAGGTCGCGCGGGGCGTGCAGCGCGTGCGCGACGAGGCGGTGGACCGCGCTGTCGCGCTGACCAGGGAGTTCCGGCGCACGGTCGCCCCGCAGGTCCAGCCGGTAGTCGTCGAGGAGTTCGTGCGCGTCGTGCTGCCCAAGGCCGATCGCGACCTTCTGGGGCGGATCGACTGCGTGGACAGCCATGAGCAGATCCGCGACCTCAAGACGGCGAGCCGGCGGAAGTCGGAGGACGAGGTCCAGCGTTCCGACCAGCTGACGTTCTACCACGTCGCCTATGCCGCCAAGTACGGCAAGCCGCCGGCCGGCGTGGTGATGGACGTGCTGCTGGACCAGAAGCTCGTGGGCACGCAGCGGCTCGCCTCGCAGCGCACGGAGGGAGACAAGAAGGTATTCCTGGCGCGGCTGAATGCAGCGCTGGCCGGCATCCGCGCGGGAAACTTCCAGCCCGCGCCGCTGGGCACGTGGTGGTGCAGCCCGCGCTTCTGCGGATACTGGCACACGTGCCCGTTCGTGAACGCCGCGCGGGCGGCGGCTGCCGATTCGAATGATCCGGGTCCGGGTGTAGGCTAGAAGGAGGGACAAGCGATGCCGAAGGAAGAGATGGTGAAGCAGGCCGCCGAGCTGGTGGCGGCAGGCGAGAGGCTGCTCCAGATCAGGACGGAGAAGCAGTTGCTGGTCGCGATGCAGCGGCCGCGCGACGAGGGGCGATTCGGAAGGAAGCTCAAGGCCGAGGCTGCACTGGCGGGGGACGACTTTTTCTATTCGATTCCCTACAAGGACCATGTGCAGGGATGCCAGGATCGGAGGGGTTGCAAGTGTCCTACGACCTGGGTGGAGGGTCCCGGCGTCGGGCTGATGCGGTCCGGCGCGCGGCTGTGGGGGAACTGCGCGGTGGAGGTCGCCCTCGAGGCCGACTATCCGGATGCCTGGGTCCTGGGCGGCTGGTTCCTCGACTTCGAATCGAACTATGCGCTCCATGAGGTTGCCCGCGTCAGCAAGATCAAGGTGCTGAAGGGCGGGCGGACGGTCGTGGCGCGCGATCAGGATGCGGAGCAGTTGTACCAGATCGGCGCCGCGAAGTTGGCGAGGAACCTGATCAAGCACGCGCTGCCGCACCACGTGATCCAGGCCGCGTTCGAGCTGGCGAAGACGGCCGCGCTGCAGGAGAAGAAGCCCATCCCGGAGCAGATCGCGCGGCTCGTCCGGCGCTACAAGGAGGCTGGAGTCGGACTCGGCCAGCTCGAGCAGTACCTCGGCGCGGCTTTCACCGAGCAGGCCTTGCGCAAGGCTGGGCGCGATCCGCGTGAGGTCTGCGCCGAGTTGCGGGGGCTGTTGACGGCGATCAGCGGTGGGGACGTGAGCGTGGAGGAGGTATTCGGGGCGGTCGAGCCGCCGGCTTCGGCATCACGCCCCGAGGACATCACGGCCGAGGACATCGCCGGGGCGACCGCGGCGGCCCCCGAGGCGGCGCCGCCTCGGCAGTCGGCGGGCCGGATCGAGCTCATGAAGGCCATGGTCGCGGCCCGGATCGCGGTGAGCGGCGAGAACATCATGGCCCTCGTCCGCCAGGGGATCACTCCGGAACGGCGCGCGCAGATCGCCTCGCTCGCCGACATTACCGAGGAGGAATACCGCGCAGCGTCCGACCTCGTTGAGCGCGGAGGACAGCCGTGACTGGCTGCCCCGGTTCCGTTGGCGACGCGCCCCACCGGTGGGATGTGATGGTGGCTGCGTTGACTGTCTGGGGTCGCCCGTTCGAGCTGTACCGATGCCGCCGGTGCAAGGCCTTGAAGATGGTGATCGCTGGGAAGGCGCAGATAGTCCAGTCAGAGTGCGGCTTGCCGGGGAGTTGCAAGCCGCGCGGCGATGTGGTATCAAGCTAGACGACGTGAGCGGCCTGGGCCGACGCTGGGTGGTTCTCGTCCCCACCCGAGGCCCGCAGGCCTGACGCTAGGCCCAGGTCGCTCCCGCCAGGAGGACGAGGTGGACGAGCAGAAACAGCAGGCACGGGAGGCGCTCATTCGCGCCCTCCGCGGGGCGGAGTCTGCCCTACGCGAAGCCCTCGCGGTTTTGCTGTCACGTGATGTTGATAGTACCTCCTGCCCTGTACCTACGGAGTGCACTCCGGGTGCAGGTTCTTCTGCCTCTCAGACCCCAGAAGATAGAATCAAAAGAGTACGCGGAACGCGCGCAAGACCGCCTTCTCCGTGGGAGCAGGCGTTCGAGGGCTTGTGGCTCTCACATCCCAAGAACGAGAGCACCGGCTCGCGCGGCGACAAGCAGCGCGCGCGCAAGGAGTGGCGCCTGCTTGAGCCGCGCACTGCAGATGAGGCTCCCAAGCGCGCCCTCTTCGAGCTGATCGTCGCCGCCCACGACCGGGCGCGTGAGAGCGAGGCGTGGAAGAAGGGTATGGTCCAGCACTTCGAGCGCTGGCTCAGGGGGCGGTCGTGGGAGGGCTGACCGGCGCCGCCGAGCTGGTGCAGCAGCGCCTGGGTGGAAGCGGGGGCGTGCTCGCAGATTTCGCAGCCAAGGTGGAGGATGGCCAGCTCATGGCGGCAGAGCTCGCGCGGATCGGGAGCTGGGATCCTGCGCACGGAAGCGTGCGCGCGATTGCGTTCTGGCTGGGGCTGCCGATGATTCCGGTGGGCCTTCAAGAGGCAACGGTCCGCGCGTTCCTCATGATCGGCACCACGAATCCGCACGACAGGCAGTGGTGCGAGGGGCGAGCCCGCGAAGAAGCGAGGCGGCATTTCGAACGCCTCGACCGCGAGGCGCGGCTCAAGGACAATGCCAGGCGCGCAGCCAAGGAGCGCCGCGCGCGCTGGCCCGGCGAGGTCCGGCACGATCTCAGAGAGGAGCGGTGAATGTTGCATCGCAGTGAAATTCACGCTGGCGTCGGTGCCGGGTGGACTGGGCAAGCCATGCACGCTGCGGCCGGGGGCCACGGAGATCCTCGCCGAACCGGAGCTGGCGTCGTGAATGGCGGCAAGACGCGGTGAGTCGCACGCTGCTCGTCCACCTGATGGCGGGCGATCCGCTCGCGCAGCGCCTGGCGTCGGTCTGGTCGCTGGTCGAGCGGGTGCAGGACGCGGACGGGAAGCTGGACCGGAATGCGACGGCGCGCTCATGGGCCGCGCGCTCCGGCTGCGGGCTGGCAATCGTGATGCACTACTGGCCCGTGCTGGTCGACAACGGCCTGTGCCGCGACGACGGGACGCTCGACGAGGTGGCGCACGGCGTGCTGGTCGCGGAGGCGCGCCGCAAGCTCGGGATGCCCGGCCGCGCGGCCGGGCAGGAAAGGTGAGATGACGCGATGGATTCGCTTACCGGATTCATCATCGAGATCGAGACGGCTCGGGAGGCGATGAACAAGGCCATCAACCAGGCCGGGGCAGACGACCCGGTACTCGACGAGCTCGTGCGCCGCGTGCGCGAGGCGGCCTGCGAGCTCGACATCCTCCACGCGCAGGCCTCGGCGGTGCGGGCGGGCCGCCAGCGGCAGGCGCTCGGCAAGAGGGCGGCGCCGTGACGGACGTCGGCAAGCCGGCGATGATCGTCGCCGAGGCCAACTCTCGCGCCGCCGCCCCGCGCTGGGCCCTGTGGCCGCGCGCCGGGGAAGGATGAGACCTTGAAGCGCTACGCGAAGGGTGCGAGGTTCGAGCGGTGGATCATCCTGCAGTTGCGCAAGCGCGGATGGTATGCTTACCGCTTCGCCGGGAGCAAGGGCCCCTTCGACCTGATCGCTTGGGCCCCGGGAGTGGGTGCGAGGCTGATCCAGGCCGCCAGCGGGCGCGGAAAGGGACGAGCAGCTATGCTCGCCCTCTCGCAGATTCCCCTGCCGTTGCATGCCGTGGCGGAAGTCTGGCATCGAAGCTACGGGCACTCACTGGTGGTAATGCGGATGAGCGAGGGCAGCTGGATCGCCGTCGACCCATGGATTACACCATGAAGCTATCCCTCGCGGATCCGAAGGAATGCTGGCGCTCGCGCTCCCACGAGGCCGACCTGGGGGCCTGGGAGAAGCTCACCGTCTCGCTGGCGGCGTGGCCCGCGTGGGCTGCTCTGCTTGCCTGGCGGGCCGCCCGCATGCTCCCCTGGCTGCTGCGGCCCGAAAAGCGGGTACGCGGCTGGCGTGGACGCAGGACCCTCCCCTGGACATGGCGGCTGCGGATTGCCTGGGGCCACCTGCGCGGCGACGAGCGCCTGCACGACTTCTCGCTACCGTCGGTCTACTCGCACCCGCGCGAGGGCCGGCGTTGCAGCGTCCCCGACTGCGAGGTGTGGCTGACGGCGGATAACGGCTGCATGGGAGGCCGCGGCAACTACGTGGATTGGCCAACCGCCCTGGAGCGCGAGCGGCGCTACCATGCCCTGCGCCTTTGGGGACTCCCGCCGAAGGCTGTCGGCCCCGATCCCCATCGATCTCGTCGCCGAGAAAGTCCTCGGTCTGGACTTCCTGTGGGGATGGGCAGTACGTACCTCTCTGGTACGTACCTCCCGGCACCTGGGCGGTACGGCCGGGGCCCGAAAGCAGATTTTCCGGGAAAATCCGACCGCAAGTTGCGCTACGAGCGAGCTCGCTGGCAAGCTCGTTGACGCGCGAGACGCCGAGCGGTAGCCTGGGCCCATGTCCTCCAGCCCCAGCGAACCCGTGCGCGAGCCGGTCCTCGACGAGGACGGGAAGCGGCCCCCTGCCCGTCGAGGCCGGCCGCCGCGGGGTGAGGCCTCCCCGAAGGAACACGCGATCCGCCTCGCCCTGGCGCACGGCTATCGTCTTGCGCCCGACGCGGTCTACCTGCTCGGCGAGCTCATGCGCGGCCTGCACAATGCGACGCCCGCAGTGCAGATGCAGGCTGCCGACAGCATCCTGGACCGTTTCGGCCTGCCGCGCCGCACCCAGGGGGAGCTCGTCGGCGAATTGCCGCTGAAGCTGTTCGACTTCCGCGGGTACGAACCCGCCGAACTCGCGGCAAACGGGCACGAAGGCGCCCCGACTGCCCACTAGCCCGCCAGCGCGCGGGCCCCCGCCCGTGGGCGCGACTCCTCCCTGCTTCAGGCCCAACAGTGCATCGCAGGCGCGCGGCCTGCTTTCGACCGCGCGCGAACTCATGCTCTCTGGGCATTGGGGGCCTGGAAAGTCGCGCACCTTGTGCGAGAAGCTCGACTTGTTTTGCCGGGTCTACCCCGGGGCGCGCTGCCTGCTGGCCCGGCGCACGCGGACAGAGCTCGGCGCTTCGACGCTCGGCACGCTGCGCGACGAGACGATCGGGACCGAGCTGTGGGAGCGCTGGTGGATGCGCTCGGCCGAGGGCGGCGGGACGCTCACCTACCCGAACGGCAGCATCATCGTCGCGGCCGGCGTGGACGATGCCCAGCGGTGGGCATCGTCTGCCTGGTCGCTCATCGCCGTGGACGAATGCCAGGAGATCAGCCTGGATCAGTGGGTACGTATGAGCGGCCGCTGCCGCCAGCAGCTCCGGGGGCTTGCGCGGGGCCCCCTGCCGCCCGGCTGGCCGCGTCAGCCTTTCCGCCAGGTGCTCGGGGCCTGCAATCCGGAGGATCCCGGGCACTGGATTTTCCAGCGCTTCAAGCCCGCGCAGGGCTCGCGTGCGTGGGAAGAGGGTGGCGTTTCCTTCGAGTGCGCCGTCTTCGGCGAGGCCGATAACTGGGAAAATCTACCCCCTGACTACGTCGCCTGGCTCAAGTCGCTGGTCGGCACCTACGCCTCGCGTTACCGCCTGGGCCAGTGGGTCGCCTTCGAGGGCAGCGTCTTCGGCGATACGTTCGGTCCCTGGAACATGGTCGAGCGCCCGGCGGCGTGGGCGGCGCAGGGCGGCTACCCGCCCGCCGACTGGAGCCGCCACCGCGCCGTGGATTTCGGCTACCGCAACCCGTTCGTCTGCCTGACCTTCGCGCGCGATGGAGACGGGCGGCTCTGGCTCTACCAGCAACGGTACATGACTCAGCGCCTGGTCGAGGATCATGCCCGCGACCTCGTGGCAGACGAGGCCCGGGAACTCCACGCTTTGCGCGAGGCCGCGCGTCGCGCCGGGGCGCCGGAGCCGCGCTGGCTGCCGTGGGGCACGTCGGTCGCCGACCACGACAGCGAGGGTGCCGAGACCCTCCGTCGGCACGGGGTCCCCACCAGCCCGGCGCTCAAGGACCGCGAACAGGGCCTCATGGCGCTTCAGGCCGCGCTGCGCCGGCCCGCCTTGCCTGCGGTCATCGGCGCACTCGCCGAGGCCCAGGAGCAGACCACCGGCGAGCGCCTCGAGGTCGCCCTGCCAGGCCTGGTGATCGTGCGCGGCTCGCTGCTGGAGCGCGATCCCCGCCTGCGCGCTGACCGCCGCCAGCCGCCTACGTGCCTCGAGGAGGAACTACCACGGCTGACGTGGCGCGAGGTGAAGGAAGGCAAGCCGGAGAGGGAGGAGCCGCGGGACATAGGCGATCACGCCATTGACGCTGCCCGCTACCTGGTCTATACATTGCGCAAGCGCGGCATGGTGACCGCGCGCGTGCTGGAGGTCGAACCTGCAGGAGGTGCCTGATGCATGACTCCGCGGGCCGGCCCATCCAGGTCGGCGACATAGTCGAGGGCTTGCCGCAGCGCGGCGGCCCCAGGAAGCGGGCCAAGGTCGTGGAGGGCCTCGCCGTTCCCGACCCGGGCGGCTGCATTCCCGTCGCCGACGAGTGGGGCGGCTACTGGATGACCCTCGACGACTGCCTCCTCGTCGAGACCAAGCACGGCCAGGTTGTGGCGGAGGCCAGCACGGCTGCCGGACCACCTGCGGAGGAGCCGCCGCCCAAGGGGGGCGAGGAGAAGTTGGACCAGCAGCTGCCGCCTGAGCCGCTCCCGCCTGAGCCGGCATGAACCTGCTGCGCCGCGCTGCTGCCGGACTCTCGATCCTGGCAGGTCGCTTCGCCCTGGGCGAGCACCGGCGCGCCGCTGGCGACTTTCGCCCTACTGACTCAGCCCTGCAGTGGCCGAATCTCCAGCGCAGTTCTGCCTGGCGCGAGATGGAGTTCGTCGAGGCTGCGGCACGCGTGGCCCTGGTCTATTCCTGCATCTCCGCCATCGCCGAGAATCTGATGGCCATCCCGCTGCGGTTCTATTCGGGACCCGAGCGCAAGCGCGAGGAGCTCGACGAGTCGGAGCACGACGCGGTGCGCCTCTGGCGCCGCCCGAATCCTGCCATGACTGGCGAGGACCTGGTCGAGTGGATCCAACGCGACCTCGACACCTGGGGCAACGCGTTCGTGCTGAAGGATCGCTTCGCTCGGCTCCTGGGCGAACGCGCTAGCATGCCGCGCGAGCTCTGGCCACTCTGGGCTCCGTCGGTGAACGTGACGAGCGACGGCCCCACCGTGCGCGAGTACCGCCTGCTGTGGGGCGGCCGATCCCTGGTGCTCGCGCCTGCCGACGTCCTGCACTTCCGCTACTACGCGCCGGAGCACGGCGCCTGGGGTATGAGCCCGCTCGAGGCAGCGCGGGTGGCGTACACGCAGCGCCACAACGCGGCGTTGTGGGCGAGCGACTTCTACGCCAAGGGCGGGCAGGTGACGGGCTACTTCCGGACCGAGTACAGCCTCAGCGACCAGGAACTCGTTCAGCTCCAGGAGCAATTGGCGAAGCGCTACCAGACGCGCGCTGGCTGGCTGCGGCCCGTCATCCTGCCAGGGAAACTCGCGTGGGAACGCGCCGGGCTGACGATGGCCGAGATGGAATTCGTTGACTCCTCGCGCCTGACGCGAGAGGAGATCCTGGCCGTCTACAAGGTCCCGCCCGCAGTGGTCAGCATCTTCGAGGCCGGCAGCCTCTCGGACGCGGGGATCAAGGTGCAGGAACGGATGTTTGCGTCGCAATGCCTGATGCCCCGCGCGACGCGGCTGGCGCGAACCATCACGCGCTCCCTGCTCGCCGACTGGAAGGCCGACAATCTCTCATGCGAGTTTGATTTCTCGGGTATGCCGGCCATGCAGAGCGCGATGCTCGACATGGCGAAGGCGGTCGGCGAAGCGGCGGGGGGGCCCGTGCTCACGCGGGCTGAGGGGCGCACGATCCTCCGCAGGCCCGATCTCGATGACCCGG
>JBBIHL010000063.1:0-10643 GCA_037447075.1 Candidatus Eiseniibacteriota bacterium
CACGAAGGCGCGGGTCCACGCCGTGTCCCGCAAGCCGGAGCCGGCGCCGTCGAACGGCTCCGGGGCAGGCGTGAGGTCGCGGTAGTCGCGCTCGCCCGGCCCGCGCCCCCGCAGCCGCTCGGACTCGTCGAGCAGCAGGCTGCCCTCCTCGCCGTGGGCCCACAGCCGCCAGGCGTCGCGGGGCGCGCGCGCCACGGCGGAGAGGGTCGCGGCGACCGCGGCGCCGCCCTCGAGTCGCAGCCAGAAGGGGGCGTAGTCGTCGGCGCTCACCGTCCGGGCCCTGCCGGTCGCCGGGTCGGGACGCTCGGCGATGAAGGTGCGGAGCATCCCGCAGGCCGCCGCGACCTCGCCGAAGGTGAAGCGGATGGCGTCCACGGCATGGGAGCCGAGCGCGCCCAGGAAGCCGCCCCCCTGCGCCGCGTCCGACCACCAGGACCAGGGCCGGTCGCGGTCCAGGCGGAACTCGCCCTGGAGGAAGAGGTCCACGTGGAAGAGCCGGCCCAGGAAGCCTTCGCCCACCAGCTGGCGGAAGCGCTGGCGCGTGGGGCTGAAGCGCAGCTCGTGGTCGATCACCGCCAGCCGGCCGGCGGCGCGGGCCGCCTCCAGCATGCGGGCCGCCTCGGAGGCCTCGAGCGCGGTGGGCTTCTCGCAGACCACGTGCTTGCCGGCTGCGAGCGCGCGCACGCTCTGCTCGCAGTGCGCCGACGGCGGGGAGGCGACGAAGACCAGGTCCAAGCCGGGGAGTCCCAGCGCATCGTCCAGACGCGCGGCGGGGAAGGCGTGGGGGACGCCCAGCTCGTGGGCCGCCTGTCGCGCGCGCTCGGCGGAGCCGCTGACCAGCGCGACCACCTCGAAGCCCGGGACGGCGCGCAGTCCCGGCACCACCACGTTGCGGCCGAACCCGGTGCCGATCACGGCCACGCGGACGGTGGGAAGGGCAGCGGTCATGACGGCCGAGTATAGCTTCGGGTCGGGGCCCGGGCGAGCCGCACGCCCCTCGCGTTCACCGGACCAGGCGGACTCCCGCCGCGGCGAACGCGTCCCGTCGCGAGCGCCCCGCCACGTGGTCGGCGTCCGAGGTCCATCGGCCCCCGCCGGAGAGCGAGACGTCCACGCCGCTCGCCGGCCACCAGCGGAGCGTGGCCTCCAGGTCGCGGCCCGTCTCCACCTGTCCCGAGAGCGGCCAGGCATCCACGCGCGCGCTCCCCGGCAGGTAGGGGCGGTCCACCGCGCCCTCGCCCTTGGCGGAATGCGATGCCGCCAGGCGGGCCTGCCAGCCGGCGCGGAAGTCCCACGCTCCCCACAGGCGCACGCGGCTCACGTCGGGCCCGGCGCCGTAACCCAGGGGGAGCCCTTGGGATTCCCAGGGGCGGCCGAAGAACGAGGTGTAGACGAACCGCGATAGGCGGGTCCACTCGCCGCCCCAGGCCAGCCGCGTGCCTCCCCAGGTGCCCACGCCCTCCCAGCCCGCCTGGAACCCCAGCTTGTTCGGGTTGGCCGCGGTGCGCGCGTGGAGGTCGTCAATCAGGAGCTCGCCGAAGAGTCGGGTCCCGGGGCTCACGCGCCAGGAGACGTCCAGCGAGGCGAGCAGGTTGTTGCGCAGGGTGGCGAAGGAGTCCGGCTCCTCCTGGACCAGGATCCGCTGCACCAGGGTGTAGGGGATGAGCCCGATCGCGTAGGGAAGCTGCATCCCGCCGGCGTGGTAGCGCACCCCTTCGGCGAGGCCCACGCGCAGCCCCGGCCGCGCCTCCCATTCGAGCCGGTGCGCGGCCATGTGCTCGCCGGCGCTCGCGCGGAGCGTCGCCGACAGCGTGGCCGCATAAAGGCGCCAGCGGGGGAGCCCCGCCACCGCCCACAGCGCCGAGAGCGGCGGCGCCTGGGCGGAGAGCAGCAGCGAGCCCTCGACCCCGGGGCCCCACGCGAAGCGGTTCCTGCCGGCCCCGGCGGACCAGGTCCATACCGGGCCCGCCGAGGCGTATTCCAGGTAGCTCTCCTCGGTGAAGAGGATGAGATCCTCGCCCTCGATCAGCGGGTCGGCGAAGCGCCGCCCCTGCGGGACGTGCGCGGCCATGAGATGGGCGAACGCCGTCCATCCGCCCACCGAGAAGGCGAACCGTCCGTGGAGGCCCGCGCCCGCCGCGAAGAACGAGGTGTCGCGGGCGGCGACCGCCCCCCCCTCGACTCCCACGGACGCCTCCAGGCGCTGCGGCGGCGGTTCGGCGACCAGGGCGAGCAGCCGCGGGGTCGAGCGCGGGCCGGCGGCGGGCGCTGGGCGGTCGCGCTCCAGATGGCGCCACAGGCGAAGGAGCGCCAGATCGCCGGACGGGGGGTCCGCCGCGTCGCCCAGGGCCTGCTGGACCTGGCGGCCCTGCCAGGGCCGCACGAAGAGCGGCAGGGGGCGCAGCTCCCGCGCCCCGGAGGTCTCGAGCAGGCGCAGCTCCTCGTGGATGGGGTCCGTGACGGCGATCAGATCGTCCGGCGTGGCGTGGAGGGGGAGGGCGCAGAAGAGGATGCTCAGGACCGGCGCCGCGGACGCGCGCGGCCGGAACGCGCCGCGACGGGGCGGGCGAAGCTGCGCGAGCGGGCCGGGCAAGGACGCCATGGCAATCCTCGGGGGAGACGGGCCGCCCGCGAGCGTGCCTCGGGCGACGGCCGCGCGCAGACTAGCACGCGGGCCGGCGCGGCGCGCAAGCCGCGGCTGGGGCTCCGCCCGCCTCCGGTTTGAGACGCCCGCGTTGCCTGTGCTAGCATGCCGGACTTCCACGACCTCGCTGCCGCGCCCGAGCCCGCCCCAGTGCTATCCGGGGGACCGCAGGCCTCGATGGAGAACGTCATGCAGGACGGCCGGCCGGACCCGCTATCCGCCGCCTACAATCCCGCCGACGTGGAGTCGCGGTGGTACGACTTCTGGCTGGAGCGCGGCTACTTCACCGCCCGCCCCGACCAGGATCGCGAGCGCTTCACCGTGACCATGCCGCCCCCCAACGTGACCGGCCAGCTCACCATGGGCCACATGCTGGGCGAGTCCATCCGCGACGTGCTGGTGCGCTGGCAGCGCATGGAGGGCAAGGACGTGCTCTACCTGCCAGGGATGGACCACGCCGGCATCGCCACCCAGAACGTCGTGGAGCGCAAGCTGGAATCCGAGGGCAAGAAGCGCCAGGACCTGGGCCGCGACGGCTTTCTGCGCGAGGCCTGGGCGTGGAAGGAGGAATACGGCGGCAAGATCCTGCAGCAGCTGCGCCGGGTGGGCGTGTCGGTGGACTGGTCGCGGGAGCGCTTCACCCTGGACGAGGGTTACTCGCGCGCGGTGCTGCTGGTGTTCAAGCGGCTTTACGAGAAGGGCCTGGTCTACCGCGGCCACTACATCGTGAACTGGTGTCCGCGCTGTCACACCGCCCTGTCCGACGAGCAGGTGGAGAACCAGGAGGTGGACGGCCATCTCCACTTCCTGCGCTACCCCGTCAAGGACGGCGAGGGCAAGCACATCACCGTCGCCACCACGCGCCCCGAGACCATGCTGGGAGACGTGGCCGTGGCCGTGAACCCCCGGGACCGCCGCTTCAAGAAGCTGGTGGGCAAGACGGCGGTGCTGCCCTTCCTGCGGCGCGAGATCCCCATCATCGCCGACGACGCCGTGGACCCCAAGTTCGGCGGCGGGGCGCTCAAGGTCACCCCGGCGCACGACCCGGTGGACCTCGAGCTGGCGCGCCGCCACGGCCTGCAGCCCGTGGTGGTGATGGACACCGAAGGGCGCATGAACGAGAACGCGGGGGACTTCGCCGGGCTCGACCGCTTCGAGGCCCGCAAGCGCGTGCTCGAGCGGCTCACCGATCTCGGCCTGCTGGAGAAGTCCGAACCCTACCGGTTCACGCTCGGCGTCTGCGAACGCTGCGAGACGGTGATCGAGCCCTACCTCTCGCTCCAGTGGTTCGTGAAGATGGCGCCGCTGGCGCAGCCCGCCCTCGAGGCGGCGCGCCGCAACCAGGTGAAGTTCTTTCCCAAGCGCTGGCGCAAGGTCTATCGGCACTGGCTGGAGAACGTGCACGACTGGTGCATCTCGCGCCAGCTGTGGTGGGGGCACCGCATCCCGGTGTGGTACTGCCGGAAGCCGGGCTGCCCCTCGACCGCGGTGGAGCTGGAGCGGCCCGGTCCCTGCTGGCACTGCGGCGGGACCGACTGGCAGCAGGACGAGGACGTGCTCGACACCTGGTTCTCCTCGTGGCTGTGGCCCTTCGCCACGCTGGGCTGGCCCGAGGAGACGGCGGACCTCAAGACCTACTACCCGAACCAGCTCATGGTGACGGGGCCCGACATCATCTTCCTCTGGGTGGCCCGCATGGTGATGGCCGGCTGCGAGTGCCTGGGACAGCCGCCCTACCCGTTCGTGCTGCTCACCAGCATCGTGCGCGACGCCCAGGGACAGAAGATGTCGAAGTCGCTGGGGAACTCGCCGGACCCCATGGACCTCATGGACCGCTACGGCGCCGACGCCGTGCGGTTCACCATGGTCTACCTCACGCCCACCGACCAGGACCTGCTGTTCGACGAGAAGCGCTGCGAGACCGGGAAGTTCTTCGCCAACAAGGTGTGGAACGCCGCGCGCCTGGTGCGCTCCCGGCTCGGCGACGAGGATCCGCGCGGCGTCCGGGAATCCGGTCTGGAGCTGCAGCTCGCCGACCGCTGGGTCCTCTCCCGCCTGGCCAACGCCATCAAGGACACCACCCGCAACCTCAAGACCTCGCGGCTCAACGAGGCGGCCAACACCGTCTACCACTTCACGTGGCACGAGTACTGCGATTGGTACCTCGAGATGGTGAAGCCGCGCTGGGCGGACCAGGCCGAGCCGCGCGACCGGCGCGTGGCGCGCTGGGTGGCCTGGAAGGTGCTCGACGGGATCCTCCGCCTCCTCCACCCCTTCATGCCGTTCGTGACCGAGGAGCTCTGGCAGGCGCTGCCGCACGAGGGGGAGAGCCTGTGCGTGGCCGCCTGGCCCAAGGCCCGGCGCGCCTGGTACGACGCGCAGGCGGAAGCGCAGGTGTCGTTCCTCCAGGGGGTCGTGGTGGCCGTGCGCAACCTGCGCGCCGAGATGAACGTGCCCGCCGGCAAGCGGGTCCCGGTGGTGGTGCGCGGCAGCCGGGAGCAGCTGGATCTGTTGCGGCAGCTCACCCCGCAGCTGCTGCCGCTCGCCCGCATCGAGCGGCTCGACCTGGCCTACGACGGGCTGCGCCCGCCGGTCGCGGCCTCGGCGGTGGTGGAGGGCGCCGAGGTCTTCCTGCCGCTGGAGGGCGTGGTGGACGTGGAGTCGGAGCGCGCCCGTCTGGCCCGGGAGGCCGACCGGCTCCTCACCGAGCTGGAAGGCACCAAGCGCAAGCTGCGCAACCAGGACTTCTTGAGCAAGGCCAAGCCGGAGGTCGTGGACCGCGAGCGCCAGAAGCTGCAGCAGTTCGAAGAGACCCTGGAGAAGCTCAAGCGCGCGCAGGAAGCCCTGCGCGAGGCGCCGGCCTCGTAGCGCGCGACGCGTCGCGACCCCGGCGCAGGAAGGGCGCCATGATACCCCGTTTCATCGCAGTCTCCGCCGCTCTGTTCGTCGCCGCCTCCGTCCACGCCGTTCCCATCGTTCGCGACGCGGCCCTCACGCTCTACGCGCAGGACCTCGGGCTGGTGCGCGAGACCCGCGCCGTCAAGGTGGCCGGCGGCGGGTTCACCCTGGACGCCATCGCGCCGCGCTACGACGCCAGCTCGGTGCGCCTCGCCCCCCGCGGCTTCCGCGTGCTGGGCTGGAGCGTCCGCGAGCCCGGGTTCGAGTGGCTGGAACGCTGGGGGGGCAAGCCGGTGCGCGTGGTCGAGGTGGGCGACCGGATCGTCGAGGGCACGCTGGTGGCCGGCGACGACGCGGCCCTCGCGATCCAGGGTGCCAGCGGGACGACCGTGGTGTACCGGACGCAGATCAAGGAGGTCGCCTCGACCCAGGCCCTCGAGGTGACGCCGCCCGAGCCGGCGCTGGCGGTGGCGGCCGAGGGGGCCGGCGGCGAGGTGGAGTTCTCCTACCTGACGGGCGGGCTCTCCTGGCAGGCCGAGCACGTCGTGGTGCGGGCGGGGGAGGCGGCGGCCGAGTGGTCGGCCTCGGTGCTGATGCGCAACCAGAGCGGCGCCGACTTCCAGCGGGCCCGCGTCCAGCTGGTGGCGGGCGAGCCGCATCGGGCGCAGGCGCCCCCGGTCCCGGCGGCGCCCATCGCCATGCGCATGGCGGCGGCGGAGGCCGCCGAGCCGGCCGAGCGGCCGTTCGCGGAGTACCATCTCTACACGCTCGAGGGGCCCTACGACCTGCGCGACCGGGAGACGCGCTCGGGGACGCTGCTCGCCCCGCGCAGCGTCCAGGTGACGCCCCGCTATCTCTACAGCGGGCAGATGCCGGGCGGCGTCCGGGCCCAGCTCCAGCTGGTCAACACCAAGGGGAGCGGCCTGGGGGTGCCGCTGGCGGGAGGGCGGGTGCGCTTCTACCAGCGGGACGAGGCCGGCGCGTTGCTGTTCACCGGCGAGGACCGGCTCAAGCACACCGCGGTGGACGAGAAGCTCACCCTCGAGGTGGGGACCGCCTTCGACCTGGCGGCCGAGCGCCGGGTGATGGAGGACCGGCGCATCTCCGACCGCGAGCGCGAGCGGGCGGTGGAGATCAAGCTGCGCAACCGCAAGAAGGCCTCCGTGACGATCGTGGTGGAGGAGCCGGTAGGCGGCGACTTCGAGGTGATCCGCAGGAGCCACGAGTTCGTGCGGAAGGACGCCAACACGCTGGAGTTCACCGTGCCGGTCAAGCCGGGCGAGGAGGTGAAGGTGGAATACGCGGTACGGGTGCGGTGGTAGGGGGAGCGATCGGAGCCGGACGGCATTCCGCTGGCGGTGGGATGGCGGCACGCGACTGCCGCCACAGGGCATGTCCGGAGTTGAGGCTCCGCGGTCGCTGTCGCAGCTTGCCTGGCCTCGCGTGAGCTAGCAAGCCGTTGCGTGGCCGCGGCTCGACGCCTGCACCGCGCTCGGGTAGCATCGCGTCGCCATGCCCTTCCGCATCCATCGTCCCTACGAGCCGCGCGGCGACCAGCCCGAGGCGATCCGGCAGCTCGTCGAGGGCCTGGAACGCGGCGATCGCCACCAGACGCTCCTGGGAGTCACGGGATCGGGGAAGACCTTCACCACCGCCTGCGTGATCGCCGAGTGGGGCCGGCCCACGCTGGTGATCTCCCACAACAAGACGCTGGCCGCCCAGCTCTACGGGGAGTTCAAGCAGTTCTTCCCCGAGAACGGCGTGGGCTACTTCATCTCCTACTACGACTACTACCAGCCCGAAGCCTACGTCCCGGCCACCAACACCTACATCGCCAAGGACGCCAGCATCAACGACGACATCGATCGCCTGCGCCTGCAGGCCACCAGCATGCTGCTCGAGCGCGACGACGTCGTCATCGTGGCCAGCGTCTCGTGCATCTACGGCCTGGGGCGGCCGGAGGACTTCAAGCAGATGCGGCTGTTCCTCCACGCCGGCGAGCGCCACACCCGTGCCTCCATCCTGCAGCGCATGGTGGACATCCACTACACGCGCAACGACGTCGAGCCGCGGCGCGGGACCTTCCGCGTGCGCGGCGACGTCGTCGAGGTCCACCCGGCCTACGAGGACCACCTGGTGCGCATCGAGCTCGATGGCGACGTGGTGCAGCGCATCTCCGCCGTGGATCCGGTCACGGGCCAGGTGCTGCGCCGCCAGGAACGGCTGGCGCTCTACCCGGCGCGCCAGTTCGTCACCCCGCAGCCGCGGGTGCAGGCGGCGCTCGAGGCCATCCGCGCCGAGCTGGACGAGCGCGTGGCCTGGTTCCTGGCCGAGGACAAGCGGCTGGAGGCCCAGCGTCTGCGCCAGCGCACCGAGTACGACCTGGAGATCCTCTCCACGCTCGGCACCTGCCCGGGGGTGGAGAACTACTCGCGCCACCTCTCGGGGCGGGCGCCGGGGGAACGGCCCGGCTGCCTGCTCGACTTCTTCCCCGACGACTTCCTGCTGATCGTGGACGAGTCCCACGTCACCGTGCCGCAGATCGCCGGCATGTACGAGGGCGATCGCTCGCGCAAGCAGACCCTGGTGGACTTCGGCTTCCGCCTGCCGTCCGCGCTCGACAACCGCCCGCTGCGCTTCGACGAGTTCGAGGCCCTGGTGCCGCGCGCCCTCTACGTCTCGGCCACCCCGGCCGACTACGAGATCGAGAAGAGCCGCGGCGTGGTGGTGGAGCAGGTCATCCGGCCCACGGGGCTGGTGGACCCGGAGATCGTGGTGCGGCCCACCGCCCACCAGGTGGACGACCTGCTGGACGAGATCCGCCTGCGCGCTGGGCGCGGCGAGCGCGTCCTGGTCACCACGCTCACCAAGCGCATGGCCGAGGACCTCACCGACTACTTCACCGAGGCGGGGGTGCGCGTCAAGTACCTGCACTCCGACATCGACGCCCTGGAGCGGGTGGAGATCCTGCGGGGTCTGCGGCTCGCCGCCTTCGACGTGCTGGTGGGCGTCAACCTGCTGCGCGAAGGGCTGGACCTGCCGGAGGTCACGCTGGTCGCCATCCTGGACGCCGACAAGGAAGGCTTCCTGCGCAGCGAGCGCTCGCTGATCCAGACGGCGGGGCGCGCGGCCCGCAACGTGGCGGGACGGGTGGTGCTCTACGCCGACCGCGTCACGGACTCCATGGCCGCCGCCATGCGGGAGAGCAAGCGCCGCCGCGAGAAGCAGCTGGCCTACAACCGGCAGCACGGCGTCACGCCGCGCACCATCGAGAAGTCGGTCGAGGAGATCCTGCGCACCACCTCGGTGGCCGACGCGGCCGGAGCCGCCAAGGCCGAGGAGGACCGCGTCCTGCTCGCGTCGCTCCAGGAGTGGGGGCCGGACGAGATGATCCGCCGGCTCGAGGACGAGATGCTCGAGGCCGCGCGGCAGCTCGAGTTCGAGCGCGCGGCCTCGCTGCGCGACCGCATTGACGAGATCCGCGCCCAGCTCGCAGCCGCCGCCGAGATGGGCGTGGGCGGGTTCGAGTCCCGCGCCGCGCGACCCCGGCCGGCATCGCGGCTCAAGCGCCGGGCGCAGGGGCCCGGGCGGCTCCCGGGTGCCCTCAAGCGGCGGCTCCGGGCGCGCTAGATTAGGCCCCCCGGCGATGCTGGAAGCCATCGCGAAGCAGCTCGTCAAGTTCGCCCTTTCCGAGGACGTGGGCGACGGCGACATCACCACGCTCAACGTGCTGCGGGCCGGCGTGCGGGCGCGCGCCTCGCTGGTCGCCAAGCAGAACGCCGTGGTGGCGGGGGTGGACCTGGCCCGGCTCGCCTTCCTCGAGCTGGACGGCTCGCTCAAGTTCGACCCGCTGGCCCAGGACGGGCAGACGGTGCAGTCCGGCGTGGCGGTGGCGCGCGTCACCGGGCCGGCGGGGGCCATCCTCACGGGCGAGCGCACGGCGCTGAACTTCCTCCAGCGCCTTTCCGGCGTGGCCACGCTCACCCGCCGGTTCGTGGACGCGGTGAAGGGCACGGGAGCCGTCATCCTCGACACCCGCAAGACCACGCCGGGGCTGCGCTACCTGGAAAAGTACGCGGTCACGCGCGGCGGCGGGCAGAACCACCGCTACGGGCTGTGGGACATGTACCTGGTCAAGGACAACCACATCCGCACCGCCGGCGGGGTGACCGCGGCCATCGAGATGATCCAGCGCACGCGCCAGGACGCCCTGCTCGAGGTGGAGGTGGAATCCATGGAGCAGCTGCGCGAGGCGCTGCGACCCGAGGTGGATCGCATCCTGATCGACAACCAGCCGGCCGAGGACGTGCGCCGCGCCGTGGACGAGGTGGACCGCTACTGCAGGGCCCACGCCGAGGCGTCGCCGCGGCGGCGCAAGGACGCGCGGCGCTGGCCGGAGGTGGAGGTCTCGGGCGGCATCACCCTGGAGAACGCGCGCCGCTACGCCGAGACCGGCGTGGACTACCTATCGGTGGGCGCGCTCACCCACTCCGCGCCGGCGGTGGACTTCAACCTGGAGATCGAAGAGGTTGGCTGAGGCTCTCTTCGACCGGACGGCCTTCCGGGCCCGGCTCGCCACGCGCGCGCTGGGCCGCGTGCTGGTGGCGCGGGCCGAGACCGGTTCGACCAACGACCTGGCGTGGGACGCCCTGGCCCGGGGAATCCCCGACGGCGCCGCCTTCGTGGCGGATGCGCAGACGCGCGGGCGCGGCCGCGAGGGGCGGGCGTGGGTCTCGCCGCCGGGGCAGGGCCTGCTGCTCTCGGTGGCGGTCCGGCTGGGCTGCGAGCGTGACGCGACGGGGCTGCTGCCGCTGGTGGCGGGGCTGGCGCTGGTCCAGGGGCTGGAGCGCTGCGGCGCCCAGGTGGAGCTCAAGTGGCCCAACGACGTGATGAGCGGCGGCCGCAAGCTGGCGGGCGTCCTGTGCGAGGCGCGCGCGCTGCCGGGCGCCGACCGCGCCGCGGTGATCGGCGTGGGGGTCAACGTGACCCAGCGCCCGGAGGACTTCGCGGAGGCGCTGCGCGGGCGCGCGGTGTCGCTGGCCATGTCGGGCGTGGGCGTGGGGCGCGAGCGGGTGGCGGCGGAGTTCCTCAACGCGCTCGA
>JBBIHL010000064.1:0-10609 GCA_037447075.1 Candidatus Eiseniibacteriota bacterium
CGGCCGCTCGCCGAGCGAGAACGCGACCGTGAGGTTGTCGATCTTCTCGGCGACCTTCTTCCGCTACCGGGTGGGCGACGGGGCGGACGCCGAGGACCTCACCTCGGTCACCTTCGAGAAGGCGTGGCGCGCGCGGCACCGCTACCGGAGGGACCTGGCGCGCTTCCGCACCTGGCTGCTCGCGATCGCCCGCAACGTGGCCGTGGACCACTACCGGCGCGCGCGGCCCCACGCCCCGCTCGAGGACGCGGCCCAGGTGAGCGGCGGCCAGGATCCGCTCGAGGCGGCGGTCCGGCGCTCCGACTTCGAGCGGCTCACGGGCCTGCTCGCCCGGCTGTCGCCGCGCGAGCGCGAGCTGATCGCCCTCAAGTACGGCGCCGGGCTCACCAACCGGACCATTGCCGGCATCACCGGCCTCACCGAGTCCAACGTCGGCACGATCCTGCATCGCGCCATCCAGTCGTTGCGCTCCGAGTGGCCGGAGCAAGGAGAGTAGCGATGGACGACAAGTTCCTTCACGACGCGCGCCGCATTCCTCGGCCGGAGTTCGCGGCGGCGCTCCGCGAGAAGCTGCGCCGCCAGGAGGCACCGGCCCCGGCGGGGCGTGGCGACCGGCGGGGCAGGCGGCCCGGCCCCGCCTGGGTGGCGCTGCCCGCGGCGCTCGCGGTGGCGGCGCTCTTCACCATCCCGTCGGTGCGGGTCTCCGCCCAGGCCTTCCTCGACCTCTTCCGCGTGCGGAACTTCGCGGCGGTCGAGTTCGATCCCTCGCGCCTCGATCGGCTCCGCGAGCTGCACACGGAAACCGGCCGCGACCCGGCGCTGCTGGTGTTCGACCGCACCGACGTGGTCCGGGATCCGGGCAAGCCGGTGGCCTACCCCACGCCGGAAGCCGCGGCGGCCGCGGCCGGCATCGCGCTGCGCCTCCCGGCGGAGGTCCCCGAAGGGCTGCGCGTGGACTCGGTCCTGGTGCACGGCGAAGGCGAGGCGCGGCTCACGGTGGACGCGGGCAAGCTGCGCGAGGTGCTCGCCTCGCTGGGCATCACCGATGCCAGCGTGCCGGAGAACCTGGACGGCGCCCAGGTGAGCCTGCACCTCTGGCCCGCGGTCGGCATCATCTACCGCTCGGAGCGTCACCGGGTGGCCGTCCTGCAGGCCCGCAGCCCCGAGGTGGCGCTCCCGCAGGGGCTGGACCTGGCCCGGCTGGGAGAGCTGGGCCTGCGCGTGGTGGGACTCTCGGCCGCGGAGGCGCGCCGGTTCGCCCAGAGCATCGACTGGCACAGCACCCTGCTGGTGCCGGTGCCCGCCAACGCCACCTCGTTCCGCGAAGTGAGCGTGCGCGGGAACAAGGCCCTGCTCATCACGACCACCGGCGAGCCGGGCGGCTCCGCGCGGCGCTTGCGGCGGGGTTCCATCCTGCTGTGGTCGGAGGGGGAGATGGTCTACGCTCTGACGGGCAGCATCGACCACGTGAGCCTCGTCCAGATGGCGGACTCGATGCGGTAGCGCCCGGAGGAGAATGAGCGACCTCGTCATCGAGACGCGAGGGCTGCGCAAGGAGTTCGGCGACACGGTGGCCCTGGCCGAGCTCTCGCTGTCGGTGCGGCGGGGGCAGGTGTTCGGCTTCCTGGGCCCCAACGGTGCGGGCAAGACCACCTCGCTCAAGCTGCTCCTGGGGCTCCTGCGGCCCACGGCCGGCACGGGCCGCGTGCTGGGCGCCCCGCTCGGTGACCGCCCCACCCGCGCGCGGCTGGGATTCCTGCCCGAGCACTTCCGCTTCCAGGACTGGCTCACGGCCCGCGAGCTGCTGTGCGTCCACGGCCGGCTGCTGGGCATGCGCGGCGCCGCGCTGGAGGCGCGCATCGAGACGCTGCTGGAGCGCGTGGACCTGCTCGACGCCGCCGGCCGGCCCCTGCGCGCCTACAGCAAAGGCATGCTGCAGCGGGCGGGGCTCGCCCAGGCCCTGCTCAACGAGCCCGAGCTCGTGTTCCTGGACGAGCCCACCTCGGGCCTGGATCCGCTGGGCCGGCGCATGGTGCGCGACGTGATCGGGGAGCTGCGCGCGCAGGGAACCTCGGTGTTCCTCAACTCCCACCTGCTGGGCGAGGTGGAGGCGACCTGCGACCACGTGGCCTTCGTGAAGGACGGGCGCGTCATCCGCGAGCTGTCCCTGGCCGGGCAGCCGGAAACCGTGGAGGTGGAGCTGCGGGTCGAGCCGGTGAGCGCCTCCCTGCTCGAAGGGCTCGCCCGCTTCGGCCGCGACCTCTCCCACCGCGACGGGGTGATCCGCCTGCGCGTGGACGGCGAGGAGTCGCTCCCGGTGATGGCGCGCTGGCTGGTGGAGCGGGGCGCCCGGCTCTACGAGATGCGGTCGGCCCGCCGGTCGCTCGAGGCGGTCTTCCTCGAGCTGATGGGGGACGACGCCCGGCCGGGATGACGCCATGGAACGCCTGCTCATCCTCACCCAGCTCACGTTGCACGAGGCGCGCCGCCGCAGGATCCTGCTGGCCGCCCTGGTGTGCGGGGCCGCGTTCGTCGCCCTGTTTGCGATCGGTTTCTACTTCGTCAACCGCGACCTCGCCCGGCAGGCGCGGCTGCCCCTGGCGCAGCGCCGCCTGATGCTCAACTTCTTCCTCATGGCCGGGCTCTACGGCGCGAACTTCCTCACCATCATGACCGCGGTGCTGCTGCCGGTGGACACGCTCTCGGGCGAGATCGCCTCGGGCGTCATGCAGACGCTGGCCGCCAAGCCCGTCCGCCGCGCCGAGATCGTCCTGGGGAAGTGGCTGGGCCACGCCCTGGTCCTCGCCGGCTATCTCGCGCTCGTGACCGGGGGCGTGCTGCTGGTGGGGTGGGCGATCGGCGGCGTCACGCCTCCCCACGTCGCCCGGGGCCTCCCGCTCATGCTGCTCGAGGGCCTGGTGCTCTTGACCCTCTCCATCGCGGGCGGCGCGAGCCTGGGCACGATCACCAACGGCGTCACCGTGTTCGGACTCTATGGCCTGGCGTTCGTGGGCAGCTGGACCGAGCAGATCGGCACCATGGCCGGCAACCCGACCGCGCGTGCCCTCGGCACCGCCGCCAGCCTGGTGATGCCGAGCGAGTCGCTGTGGCAGCTGGCCGCCTGGCACATGCAGCCGCCCCTGATGCGCGAGCTGCAGCTCACCCCCTTCTCGCCGGCGTCCGTGCCGAACGGGGCGATGGTGGCGTGGGCCGCGGGCTACGTGGTGGCGACGCTCCTGCTGGGGCTGCTGCGCTTCCAGCGCCGCGGGCTCTAGGGCACGCAGAGCAGCACGAGTCGCAGTGGTCGGCGATCGCCCGGCTGGGTCGCTGGCATCAGCGCAGCAACACGAGCCTCCGGCGCGCCACGGCCTGGCCATTCACGCGCAGCGTCGCGAAGTAGATTCCCGCCGCCACCTTGGGGGCGGTCACCGTGCCATCCACGATCCCCTGGGCGTTGAGGCTGTAGGGCGAGGACGCGAGCGCTACGCGCGGGCTCAGCTCGACGCCGGCGCCCACGGTGATGCCGAGCCAGTAGGGCCGGTCGAACGCCAGCACGAGCGGCGAGACGCTGCCCAGCAGGACGCTGAAGACCCCTCGGGTCACCGGGACCGCGGGCTGCGCCTCGGTCCAGAGCGGCGCATCGGGTCCCGCGCCCACGTTGTAGATCTTGAAGGTCAGGTCATAGGGGCCGTCGGGCACCGGGGCATTGTCGGCGCCGAGCAGCAGGCCCTGATAGCCCATGGTCTGCGGGATCGCGGCCTGCGCCGGCCACGCCGCGACCAGGAGCAGGCCGACGACGAGCAATCGGGGAGCAAGTCCCATGGTGGAATCCTCCTTCGCGAACGCGTGCGATGTCCGCTCGCGTCCCTTGGAGTCACCCGGGACGCCAGATCACCAAGGCTGTCGCGCAGGAGGGCGGAAACCCTCGCATTCAAGGCCGCCGCTCGCGCGGACGATAATCCGGCAGCGAGGCACCCGCGGCGCCCGCCCCGGCGTGCCACCGCGCCCGGCCGCCACCCGGGCCCAGCGAGAGGGGCCATGAACGCACGCGGGGCTCTGCGCAACCTACTGCTGTTCCTGGGCCCGGCATCGCTCGTCGTGGCGGTCGCGCTGCTGGTCTCCAACCGCGCCCTGTTCGCCCACGGTCCCGGCATCCCCACTGCCGGCCGGCCCGAGGCCTGGGGGTTGATGTGGCTGTGCCTGCTGCTGGTGACGGGTGGGCACCTGGTGTCCGTCCCCTCCGTGGCCGCGTTCTGGATGCTGCGCCTGTGGAGGCGGCAGCCGGTGGGATGGGCCATCAAGCTGAGCCTCGCCTACCACGGGCTCGTCGCCGCGCCTCTGGCCTTCTACCTGTCCAGCCCGCATTGAGCGCGCGGTCCGGAAGAGACGCCGGCGCCGCGTGGGCGGGCGAGGCGGCGAGCTCGCGGCAAGGGAATCCCCCGCGAACCTCGGCCGAGGTCCTTCCGTTCCCCGCGCCCCGCTCGCCGGCGCCGATCGCCCCGGCGGATCTGGCCGCGGCGGCGCCCGACCTGGCCATGGGAGCGCTCTTCCTGGCCACCTGGATCGCGCCCACCGCCTTCCGGGAGAAGATGGTCGCCTACCTGCTGGCCGTGATGCTCCTGGAGTTCATCATCGTCCACTCCTCGGCGTTCATGGGGAACGTGGTGCTGGGCAAGGCGAGCCCGGGCGGCAAGATCGCCGCGCTCGTGGGCCTGGGTGGGTTCTACACGCTCTTCGTGGGCGCCTTCGCGCTCGTGTTCAGGGCCTGGTGGCCGCTGTGGAACTTCTGGGGGCTCACCCTCAACCGGGTCCTGGGCGTGCTCGTCGGTCAGGCCCCGAGCGGCGAGGAACGGATCTTCCTGCAGCGCAACTGGGCGGCCTCGGTCATGTTCTACCTGCTCGGAGTGTTCGTCACCACGCTGGCGCCCTTGCCGCGGCTCGGCATCACGCCCGACGTCGTCGCGCGGCAGCAGTTGCCGAGCAGCGGCCTGTGGGTGGAACAGCCGCATCGCGTGGTCGCCTTCGGGTTCATCTACTTCACCGCGGTGGGCGTCTCGGAGCTCTTCCGCCACCGCTGGATCAAGGCCTCGCACCTGCCCCGGAACGGCTGAACCGACGGCCGTCCGACGCGGCCGGGCCCAACGGCGCCTTCAGCGCCCGGCGGAACCTCGCGCCGGCTCCGCCGCCCCGCCCGAATCGCGACCCGCGCCCAGCAGCGTGAAGTAGAGATCGCAGCTCAGCCCGTGGAGCGACAGGGCCGGCCGCTCGTACCCCATGAGGTAGGTGACCCGCACGATGCCGCGCGCCCCGGGGCCCGACAGCTCGAGCCGCAGCGGGGCTCGGTTCGCGGGAGCCGGCTGACCCGGTCGCGACGCGGCGATCGCCGGGTCGAGCGGGATCGTCCCGAGCGTATCGGACGGCCGGGGCCGGCCAGCCGTCATGCCGGCACGCGCTTCGGTGAAGACGAGTCGGCGACCGCGCGGGTCAACGCCGAGGTTGAAGCGTCGCCCCGCGGCGGAGAATGGGCGCCCCGGTCCGTCGAGGCGCGCGTGGTAGTCGAAACCCCGGATCGCGGCGGCCTCGGCCGTGTCCACGTACCCCAGCGAAAAGGACAACGCTCCGTTTGCCGCCTGATGCCCCTGCCATGGGTTCACGTAGGGGAGCCCGAGCCGCGACATGAGCCGCTCCGCGCGCTGGTCGGCCAGGTAGCTCCGGCGCCGGTCGAAGCCGCTGTCGGCCGCCGCGACCACGTCGCCGAACAGCGGGCGCAGCGCGCCGCTGCCGTGCGAGCGGATCAGGTAGGTGACGGTCGAGCTGATCTCCTGGCTCGCCGCGAACGGCACCGTGCCGCCCGCGGCGCGAAGCCCGCCTTCGTGCCACAGCCCGTTGGATTCGAGCACCCGGAGAAGATGCGCCCGCTGGCTCCGGAGCGAGACGCGGTATGCGCCCCACGGCCCGCCGAGCGTGACCGCCGCGAACAGGGCGAGCGTGAAGGGGATCACGCGGATGTCGGCGTCACGGCGCACGATGAACGTCAGGCTCATCGCCGCCAGCCAGCCGGTGAGCACGATCACGAAGTAGCGGTCCTCGGTGACGCCGTACTGGCCGACGCGCTTGGCGATCGACACCGCCAGCATCGCGACCGAGGGCAGCAGCGCGAGGTAGAACCCGCGCGAGAACGTGCGCGTCCACAGGTTGCCCTCCTGGTCGCGCACCGGATGGACCAGCAGCAGGGCCAGCATCCCGGCCGTGGCCTCGACCGACACCAACCAGCCGATCAGTCCGCTCGGCCAACGTCCGGTCACGATCACCTTCACCAGATACCCGGTGAGCAGCACCTGGTACACCGCCACCAGCGGCACCAGGATGAACTGCGCGAACACCCGCAAGGTCGCCGGATACTCTCGGCGGGACTCGAGCGACGACAGCTCCGCCGGGATCCCGGCGAGGAAGAACCACGGGTGGAACACCAGGTACACCCAGGTGGTGAGGAGGGCGTAGGCCTTGGGCGAGACGGCGAGGTTGAAGAGCGGCTTGAGCGACCCCAACGCGCCGGTGAGACCGCCCAGCAGCACCCCCGAGAACACCGTGGCGACCACGAAGCGCTCGAGCAGCGTGCGATTGTACTGCCAGAACCCGTTCGGCTCGCGCACGCGCGCGAAGGGGAGGACGGCGACCAGGGCGTGCCCGAGCAGGCTGAGCTGCGCGTAACGGCGCCACTGCACGTCGTCGGTCCAGTGCGTCCATCGCCAGGCGACGACCGCGAGCGCCACGGGCACGATCGCGAGCAGCGCGCCGCGCCCGACCGCCGGGACACGGGGGCCGAGCCGCTCCGAGAAGAGCGCGACCGCCAGGCTCAACGCGATGCCGAGCGTCGCGACGACGGCCACTCCCGTGAGGCGCGGGTGGTCGCCGCCCGTGAGGATCAGCGCGTCGCTCAGCCCGCAGGCGAGCCAGGCGAACGCCAGCGTGAGCGGGAATCGTCGCAGCGCGGCCGCGGCATCGCGGCGGATGGAATCGAGCGAGGCGAAGCGCACGAGGGTATTATCGGCGAGGCGGTGGGCCGACGCTCTACCCTTCTTGCGGAGGGACAGCCGGGAAGGTGCGTACCCTCCCCGGCGGCCTCGCGCGCTTGCGTCCAGCCATCTTGCCTCCTAGAGTCCCCCGTCCCGGTCAGTCGCTCCGCACCAGGAGGCCACGTCCATGTCCCGCGCATCCGAACGGTGCCCGTCCGGCGCCGGGTCGTCCATCTCGCCCGCGCTCGCCGCCGCGCTCGCGTCGCTCGCCCTCGTCCTCCTTCCGGCCGCCCCGGCGCCGGCCCAGGCTCCCCAGCAGGGCTACTACCGCTACCCGACGGTGCACGGCGACCGGGTGGCCTTCACCTGCGAGGGGGACCTTTGGGTGGTGCCGCTCGCGGGGGGAGAAGCGCGCCGCCTGACCGCCCACGAGGGCGAGGAACGCCTGGCGCAGTATTCGCCCGACGGCCGGTGGCTCGCGTTCACCGGCGTCTATGAAGGCAACGACGACGTCTACGTGATGCCGGCCGAGGGGGGCGAGCCGCGCCGGCTCACCTACCATCCCGACGCGGACCTGGTGGTCACCTGGACGCGCGACTCCAAGAGCGTCGTGTTCCGCTCGGTGCGCGCCAACGGCCTCAACGACTGGCAGCTGTGGCGGGTCCCGCTCGCGGGCGGCGACGAGGCGCCGCTGCTGCCGATCACCGCCGCGCAGGCCTCGTTCTCGCCCGACGGCCGGCGCCTGGCGTTCGTGCGGCTCTACCTCGAGTGGCGCTCGTGGAAGCGCTACCAGGGCGGCCAGCAGCAGGACGTGTGGATCGCCGATCTGGGGAGCAGGCAGTTCGCCCGGATCACCGACTGGCCCGGCAAGGACGCCATGCCCCTGTGGATGGAGGACGGGAGCATCGTCTTCCTCTCCGACCGCGATGGGGTCGTGAACCTCTACCGGATGCAGCCCGACGGCTCGGGCGTCGAGCCGCTCACCTTCCACGACGACTACGACGCGCGCTTCCCCTCCACCGACGGCCGCCGCGTGGTCTACGTGATCGGCGGCGACCTCTGGACCTGGTCGGCCGCCGAGCGCGCGCACCGCATCCCCGTCACCCTGCCTTCGGACCGGGCCTACGCGCGCACCAAGCGCGTCGAGGGGCTCAAGTTCCTGGGCGGCTGGGACCTCTCGCCCGACGGGAGCCGGCTGGCCTTCACCGCGCGCGGCGAGGTGTTCTCGGTGCCCACCCACAAGGAGGGCGGGCGCATCGCCAACCTGTCCCGCAGCCCGGCGCGCGAGTGGACGCCCGTCTACTCCCCCGACGGCAAGACCGTGCTGGCGCTCTCCGACCGCACCGGCGAGATGGAGCTCCTGGAGCTCCCCGCCACCGGCAAGGGCGAGCCGCGGTCGCTCACCGCGGACGGCAGGGGCTACCGCTACACCCCACGCTGTTCGCCGGACGGCAAGCGAGTGGCGTTCGCCGACAAGTTCATGGACCTCTGGGTGCTCGACCGGGCCACCCGCAAGCCCGTCCGGGTGGCGCGCGGCGTCTACGAGGAGCTGCGCGACTTCGCCTGGTCGCCGGACGGCCGCTGGCTGGCCTACGCGCGCCTGCTCACCAACCAGAACCGTCAGATCCACGTCTGGGACGCCCGCAGCGGCGCGAGCACCGCCGTGACCGACTCGATGTGGAACTCGACGAACCCGGCGTGGGACCCGGAGGGACGCTACCTCTTCTTCGTCTCGGACCGGGACTTCAACCCGGTGCCTGCCCCGCCGGACTTCGTCACCAACTACACCAACGTCTCGCGTCCCTACCTGGTCACGCTGCGCGCCGACCGGCGGTCGCCCCTGGAGCCGCCGGTGGAGGAGGCCCCCGAGGAGAAGAAGGAGTCCGGCGGGCCGGAGAAGCCGGACACGTCGGAGAAGGCCACGAAGAAGCCCGCGCCCAGGAAGGACGTGGCGATCGATTTCGCCGGCATCCAGCAGCGGGCGGTGGCGTTCCCGGTCCAGCCGGGGAACTACTTCGACCTCTCGGCCACGGCGGACCGCGTGCTCTACCTGACCGCCCCGACCCAGGGGCTCCTCGACGAGGACGGAGGGGCCGAGCGGCCGCCCCGCAACGCGCTCCACGCCTTCGACTGGAAGGAGAAGAAGGACAAGGTCCTGCTGGACGGCCTCAACGAGTACGTCCTCTCGCGCGACCTCAAGAAGCTCGCCGTCCGCGTCAAGCAGGAGTTCACCGTCGCCAGCGCGGACGCGGAGAAGGTCGAGCCGGGCAAGGACAAGGTGAAGATCGAGGACTTCCGCGTGGAGGTGGAACCCCGGGCCGAGTGGAAGCAGATGTTCGACGAGGCCTGGCGGCTGGAGCGGGACTTCATGTACGCGCCCACGCTGCACGGCGTGGACTGGGACGC
This sequence comes from Candidatus Eiseniibacteriota bacterium, assembly GCA_037447075.1. GTDB lineage: Bacteria > Eisenbacteria > RBG-16-71-46 > RBG-16-71-46 > RBG-16-71-46 > JBBIHL01. Next base: position 9,423 of record JBBIHL010000064.1, read on the forward strand.
CATGCGGCAGAAGTACGGACGATTCGCCGGCCGGATCTCCACCCGCGAGGAGCTCGGCGACCTGTTCGCCGACATGCTCGGGGAGCTGTCGGTCTCGCACGAGTACGTGATCGGCGGCGAGCTCCGCGAGGTCAAGCGCTACCGCGTGGGCATGCTGGGCGCCGACCTGGAGCCGGACCGCGCTTCCGGGCTCTACCGCGTGTCGCGGATCTTCGCGGGCGACACGTGGACCGAGAGCGAGGCCTCGCCGCTCGCCAAGCCGGGCGTGGACGTGAAGGTGGGCGACTACCTGATCGCGGTGGACAACGTGCCGCTCCGCGCCGGGGACAACCTCCACAGCCGCTTCCAGGACAAGGCCGGCGCCTTCGTGCTCCTCACCGTGAACTCCCGGCCGACGGCGGCGGGGGCCCGCGACGTCACCGTGAAGGCGATGGGCGGGGAGCGCGCCGTGCGTTACCTGGACTGGGTGGCGGCGAATCGGCGCAAGGTGGCCGAGGCGACCCAGGGCCGCGTCGGCTACGTGCACGTCCCGGACATGGGCGGGGCGGGCCTCAAGGAGTTCAGCCGCACCTACTATCCGCAGTTCGCCAAGCCCGCCCTGATCGTGGACGCTCGCCACAACGGCGGCGGCTGGATCCACTGGGAGATCATCGACCGGCTGTTGCGGCGGGTCACGAACCTCACCGTGTGGCGCGTCGCGCCGACGCCCACCGCCTGGCCGTGGCGTGCGACCCGGGCCCACCTGGTCTTCCTGATCGACGAGCGCACGGGTTCGGACGGCGAGAACTTCGCCGACGCGGTGCGCAAGATGAACCTGGGGGTCATCATCGGCACGCGGACCTGGGGCGGCCTGGTGGGCATCGATCTGGCGAAGTGGCTGGTGGACGGCGGCACCGTGAGCCAGGCCAGCTACGCGGAGATCGAGCCGGACGGGTCGGGCTGGGTCATCGAGGGCCACGGCGTGGACCCCGACGTGGTCGTGGACCTGGACCCCGCGTCCCAGGCCGCGGGTAAGGACCCGCAGCTGGACGCCGCCGTCGGGAAGGCGCTCGAGCTGCTGGCGAAGGACCCGCGCGATCTGCCCAACATCCCGCCGTATCCGGATCGCAGCCTCGAGGGCTGGAGGAAGCGCCGGTAGGAGGGCGGCGGCCGCCGGCCCGCGGGGCGACGCGGCCGCGGCGGCGAGC